>CADBTH010000149.1 GCA_902797495.1 uncultured Ruminococcus sp. | reverse complement strand
GTAGACGTAGCCGCAGATCTTGCAAACGTAGCCCTTCTTGCCCTCTACCTGCGGTTTCGGCTTCACGTTCGCCTGGTAGTAGGTGTAGGTCATCGTGTCGAGATTCGAGATCACCCTCGCCTCGGTCACGGAGCAGATGAACATCCCGTGCGTTCCGAGATCGACGTATTCCTCGACCTTCAGCGACATGAAGGAGTTGATGTATTTCGGCAGGAAGACGAGACCGTTGTCGGAACGGAGCACGTCGATACCCTCGAACTTGTCGACGTTTCTGCCGCTTCTGAATCCGAAGTTTTCAAAGACGGAGAACGGAGCGTCCGTCGAGAGACAGTTCACGTTCATTTTTCCCGTCTGCTTGATAACGTGGTGAGAGTAGTTCTCCTTGTTGATGCAGACGGCGATCCTGTTCGGAGAGCTCGTCACCTGGGAGACCGTGTTGACGATCAGACCGTTGTCGCGCACGCCGTCGTTCGACGTCACGACGTAGAGACCGTAGCCGATGTTAAAGAGCGCCGTGAGATCGTTCTTGTTCGCCGTCTCGTCGTGCTGAGCGAGATAGTCGCGGCAGAGCTCTTCCGAGAGGGCTTCGATCGCTTCCTTCGACACGTCGTTCAGCGCGGAGGTGATCCTCACCGTGTTCTCGCAGAACGTTATGTTCTTCGAGTTCTCGAACATCCCGCGCATGACCTTCGCCGCCTGAGGCGCCCAGCTTCCGTTTTCGATGAATCCTATCGTCCTGTTGCGGTAGCCGCGCTCGACGAGATGCTCGATGAAAGTCCTCATGAACGGGAATATGTCGGCGTTGTACGTCGTCGTTGCGAGGACGAGACGTCCGTAGCGGAACGCGTCCTCGACGGCCTCCGCCATATCCTCGCGCGCCAGATCGCAGACGACGACCTTCGGGCATCCCTTGCTCTTCAGCTTGTCCGCGAGAAGCTCGACCGCGCGCTTCGTGTTTCCGTAGACGGAGGTGTAGGCGATCATGATACCCTCACTTTCAACGCCGTAGGAAGACCAGATATCGTAAAGGTTCAGATAGTATCCGAGGTTCTCCGAGAGAACGGGGCCGTGGAGAGGGCAGATCACTTCTATGTCGAGACCCGCCGCTTTCTTCAGAACAGCCTGCACCTGCGCGCCGTACTTTCCGACGATGCCGAAATAGTAGCGTCTCGCCTCGCAAGCCCAGTCCTCGTCGGCGTCCGTCGCGCCGAACTTGCCGAAGCCGTCCGCGGAGAAGAGAACTTTATCCGTCGAGTCGTAAGTCATAATGACCTCCGGCCAGTGTACCATCGCCGCCGTTATGAAGTTCAGAGTATGCTTGCCGAGAGACAGCGTATCACCCTCGCCGACGACGATCCGCCTGTCCTCAAATTCGTTTCCGAAGAAATTCTTCATCATCGCGAAGGCCTTCGCGGAAGCGACGACCGTCGCCGACGGATAGTTCTTCATAAAGTTTGCAATGTTCGCAGAGTGGTCGGGCTCCATGTGCTGAACTATAAGGTAGTCGGGAGTCCTGCCGCCGAGAGCGGCCGCTACGTTGTCGAGCCACTCGTGTGTGAAATTGCGGTCGACCGTGTCCATGACCGCACACTTCTCGTCGAGGATCACGTATGAGTTGTATGCCATTCCGTTCGGAACGACGTACTGACCCTCGAAAAGGTCGATCTGTCTGTCGTTAACGCCTACGTATTTTATGTCTTTCGTTACGTTCATTTATTTCTCCTTTATCCCTGCACCGCGCCTTTTATCGCGGGATACAGCTTTCTGAATTTTTCATATTTTTTCTCATAGTATCCGTATTTCGACGGATCGGGCTCTACGGTCTCTGCTACGTGTGCTACGGCGCCTGCCGCTTCTTCGACGCTTCCGTACTCGCCGTATCCCACCATCGCAAGGACGGCGCCTCCCAGAGACGGTCCCTGCTCGGTCTCGAGAATGTCGACGGGGATCTCAAGTACGTCGGCGACGATCTGCCGCCAGACGCGGCTCTTCGCGCCGCCGCCGCAAAGATTCGTCCGCGCGGGCGTGACTCCGTTCTGCTTTGAGACCTCGAGACAGTCCTTCAGCGCGAAGGCGACTCCCTCCATTATGGCGCGGCTCATCTCTCCCCGCGTCGTCGAGGCGGAAAGACCCACGAAGGCGCCGCGAGCTCTCACGTCGTTGTGAGGACTGCGCTCTCCCGAGAGATACGGGAGGAAAACGACGTCGGAGAATGCGTCCTTCGCCTCTTCCTCGTCGCCCGCATAATCGGCGCAGCCGATAACGTCCTCGAGCCACCACTTTCTCGCGGAGGCGGCGGTGAGGATGCAACCCATAAGGTGCCACTTTCCGTTTGCGTGTGCGAAGGAGTGGAGCGCGTTTTTCGGGTCGACCGAGAAGGTGTCTTGAGAAATGAATATCGTTCCGCTCGTTCCGAGCGACACGTTGCACGAGCCGTTCACGACCGTGCCAGTTCCGACCGCCGCCGCGGCGTTGTCGCCCGCGCCCGCGGTCACGACGCAGTCGGGAAGGGAAAACTCTTCCTTAACTCTTCCCGTCACCTCATAGCTCTCGTAAAGCTCCGGCAGCCACTCGCGCTTCACGTGACAGATATCAAGCATCTCGTCAGACCAGCACTTGTTCTTCACGTCGACGAGAAGCATACCCGACGCGTCCGAGTAGTCCGTCGAGTGGACTCCGGTCAGCATGTAGGCGAGGTAGTCCTTCGGGAGCATGATCTTCGCGATCCTTGCGAAGTTCTCCGGCTCCTCCTCGTACATCCAGAGGAGCTTGGGAGCCGTAAATCCTGCGAACGCGATATTTCCCGTCAGCTCCGACAGACGTTCTTTTCCGATAACTTCGTTCAGATACGCCGTCTGGCGTTCGCACCTGCCGTCGTTCCAGAGGATGCAGGGACGGATGACCTCGTCGTTTTCGTCGAGAGTCACAAGACCGTGCATCTGTCCCGCGACGGACAGACCCTTGACGTCGCCCTCAATACCCGATGAGAGCTCTTTGATGATGCGCTTCGCGGCGCGAAGCCATTCGGCGGGGTCCTGCTCCGTCCAGCCCTCGTGCGGGGTGAGCACCGGATAGGATACGCTCTCCTCTTTTATGACTCTTCCCGACCTGTCGGTGAGGATCCCCTTGCAGGAGCTCGTTCCGAGGTCGATACCGATATAGTAATTCATCATCTTTTACCGAAGAGGATCTGATTCACTACGGACTCGAGGTACTCCTGCCGTCCGCTGCCGGGGAGAGCGGGCGCGCCCATTTCGTCGGCTCTTGACGCGAGCTCTGTAAGCGTCGCATTTCCGCTTCTTATTTTTCTGCCGAGTTCGGAGTCGAAGCTCGAATATCTCTCCTTTACGAAATCGTCTATCCTGCCGTCCTCAATGAGTGCTGCGGCGTTCAGAAGACCGAGCGCGAAGGAGTCCATGCCGAGAATATACGACTGGAACATATCTTCCGCGGTGTAAGAGGGACGGCGGCACTTCGCGTCGAAGTTGAAGCCTCCCGTGAGGCCTCCCGCCTTCAAAACTTCGTACATACACATCGTCGTTGAGTACACGTCGAACGGGAACTCGTCCGTGTCCCAGCCGAGCAGATAGTCGCCCTGGTTCGCGTCG
>CADBTH010000148.1 GCA_902797495.1 uncultured Ruminococcus sp. | reverse complement strand
TTTGCGTATCCGTCCTCGTATACGTTCTGTACCCACTGAGAGATCATCTCTTTTGCGAGAGGCGCGTTGCCCATAGCCGCGAAGTAGTACAGAGACGGGAACATATCCTGGATCTCGCGGAACCCGATCTGGCGGAACGCCTTCTGAGTCCACGCGAAGGAACGGGAGATGAACGCCTGATAGAGCACCTGGAAAGGCAGGTTGTTATTGACGTAGGAGTCGAGGTCGCGGTCTCCCGTATTTATGGAAAGATAGGACGAGAAATCGTGATGGAACTTCTTGACGTCCTCGAGCGCCGCTTCCGCCGCCCCGGGCTCGGAGAATTTTTCAAACAGGTTGTAGAACGTGCGGTCGAGCTTTGCTTTACTGTCCTCGGGGTCGTCGAGATATCCGACGAAGGAGGTGATCTCCTTCGCGCTGTTCGCGGGAACGGTGAGCGTCTTGCCCATTGCGAAGAAAGGCGCGATCTTTCTGATCGGACGGCTCGGAAGACGGGAGACGTTCTCCGGATACTCAAGAGTTCCCGCGCCGATGAAGTCCGTGTAGTTCGCCGCGTATTCGTCCATCGGCTCGCCGTCGGCGATGACCGTTGCAAAGCGGCGGCGGCTCTTCGCGTAGCGCGGTCTCATATTCGGAGCGAGCGCGTACACCTTTCCGTCCTTCTGAAGAGTGCCGGATTCGTGGATGATGCTGACGTAGATTATATCGTTAGAGAGCGCGTCGGGAGGCATGACTCCGAACATACCGGTCATAACGATCTTTATCTTTCTCTCTTTGTCCGTCAGGTTCTCGATCTTAACGATCTGAGCCTCTGTCGCGTCGGGAAGCCCCTCGTACTGGGGGACGATGAAGATCGTTCTCGTGATCTTCAGCCCGCACTCCGTCTCGTACTCGATGACGGAATGGTTCGGCTTGTGAGTGCATATCGCGCTCTTAACGTTGTCGCGCACGTTCGCACTGTAAAAGATCTGACGGTTGTTCTCGACAAGGTAGAACTGACGGTTGACGGGCTCGCCTGCCTCCTCGGGAGTCATGACGAAACGGGACGCCGTGATCTGCGTGTCGGCTCCCGCTCTGACGGCTCCGCGTCCGAACGAATCGAGAGAACCTTTCGGAGTCGTGAGCATCGGCTTGTCGAAGCCTATCCTTCTGCCGAGCAGAAGGTTGACGGTGTAGTGCGTTCCGACCTGAAGTCCCTTGAGGTCGATGACGTGCTCGCCGCGCTCGTTTATATATCCCGCGCCTTTTACCGCCTCGTCAACGATCTTTTTGACCGCTTCCGCCGCAGCGCCGGGTATCTTCTCACCGCGCGACGTGATCTCGTCGCCGTAGGTGATCAGCACGTCCGACGCCTCGCCGTCGAGCCAGTCGAGAAAGTCGCCGCTGCCCATGAGGTACATACAAACGGGGGCTTTGAGGGGAAGGGCTTCGACCGCCAGCACGCGGCTGCGCGACGCGTCGAGATATTCGGCGTCGGCGCACCCTTTGAGAGAGCCGAAAACTTCTTCGGCGTGAGCGAGGGGGCTCTTGAAGGCGTCTCTTGACGTTTCGTTTTTGAAATACATATGGTTCTTCCTTTCGTAGAGGAGCTTTTTCACACAACAGTATAACATATATTTTATGAAAGTACAACGGTTGTTTTCGATTTTTCTCGGATCGAAAGGCGTCGAATTAATCCACTTGACGAAATTCGAGAAATAATGTATAATATTAATCAAACGTAAAGACCCGAATTATTTTACCGGATATCCGGTAAACAGATTAACAGGTGACGTAATGAAAAACGGCGACAAGAACAATTGTCCGAAGACCATTGAAGAAACGCTGAGAAAAGTTTGCGAAATATTCGGTATCCCCGGCTCCATGATCAAGTGCGAGCAGGAGACCATGGGAAACATCAATACCACCTACAAAGTAACATATCAGCTCGATGACGGATCGTGCAAGAGCTACGTCGTACAGAAGGTAAATATGTACGTCTTCAGAAAGCCCCGTCAGATAATGAGCAACATCGACTACGTTACGACGTA
>CADBTH010000147.1 GCA_902797495.1 uncultured Ruminococcus sp. | reverse complement strand
GGAGTCGTCTCATATTCAAACGACGTTAAGATGAAGATACTCGGCGTTTCGGAGAGCACTCTTGCCGCCCACGGCGCGGTCTCGGAAGAGACCGCGGAGGAGATGGCGCTCGGCGTCACCGAGCGTCTCGGCTCTGATATCGGAGTTTCGACTACCGGTATCGCAGGTCCCGGAGGCGGAAGCGCCGAAAAACCCGTCGGCACCGTCTGTTTCGGAGTCGCGTCAAAGTTCGGAGTCAGAACATATACAAAGCATTTCGGAGAAGATCTATCGAGAGATGAGGTGCGGCGCGCGGCCGCCGATTTCGCGCTGTCGCTCGTCGAAGTAGAATGCGAAAAGTTCGACGGGGCGGAGCTTGAGCGGAAGAGATTCACGAAGAACGACGAGGGCTTTATCTGCGCTCACTGCGGACGCGAAGTTCTGCCGCTCGGATATACCTCGAGAAATCACTGTCCGTTCTGTCTGTGGTCGGTACACCTCGACGTGAATCCGGGAGACCGCGCGTCGGATTGCGGCGGCCTTCTTGAGCCGGTCGGCGCGGAGCCGAACACGAAAAAGGGCGGGTATACGATAATCCACAGGTGCGAAAAGTGCGGCGAGATAAGGAGAAACCGCGCGGCGCACGAAGCGAAGGTACAGCCCGACGACCTGTCTCTCATAATAAAACTCACGGGCAGGCACGATTATTGACAAAGAGGATCTGAGATGTATACAAAAAATCTTTTTTCGACTGTAGCCGCGGTATCGACGCCGAGGGGAAAGGGCGGCATCGCAGTCGTCAGGATAAGCGGCGCGGATACGGCGAAGATACTTGAAAAATGCTTCGTCCCGAAGGGGAAGCCGCTGACGGAGCGCCCCTACAGAACGGCGGTCTACGGTGATATCCTGTCGGGAGGAAAGATAATAGACTCCGGTATCTGCACTCTTTACGAGGAGGGCAGATCGTTCACGGGCGAGATGATGGCGGAGCTGTCGTGTCACGGCGGAGTATTTATCACGCGCGAGGCGCTCGAAGCGGTGTTCGCCGCGGGCGCGGAGCCCGCGGGCCCCGGAGAGTTCACGCGCCGCGCGTTTATAAACGGAAAGATGTCGCTGAGCGAGGCGGAGGCGGTCGGACAGTTGATCGACGCTGACACGAAGAGCCGTGCCGAGATGGCGTCGGGCGCCGTCAGAGGAAACCTCACTTCCGCGATCGGAGAGATCGACCGCGAGCTTCTTGACGTTATGACCGCGCTCTACGCGGCGATCGACTATCCCGAGGAGGACGTCGGAACGGAGGGAGAAGACGAGATACTCCGCGTCGTTTCGGAGTCCGCGAGGGCGATCGACGGACTGAGAAAGACCTACAAGACGGGACGCGCCGTCGCCGACGGGGTGAAGACCGTCATATGCGGCAGACCGAACGTCGGAAAAAGTTCGCTCTACAACCTTCTTCTCGGAGAAGAGAGGGCGATCGTCACGGACGTCGCCGGAACGACGAGGGACACTCTCGAAGACACGGCGGACGTCGGCGGCGTGACGCTGCGCCTGCTCGACACGGCGGGGATCAGGGACACGGACGACAAGGTCGAGAAGATCGGAGTCGAGAGGGCGTATTCGAAGCTCTCGGAGGCTGAGCTTATAATCTGCGTCATCGACTCGTCGTCGCACCTTGACGGTGACGACCGCGAACTGATCGACAGACTGAAGGAGTCTTCAGCCGAGAAGATCGTCGTTTTCAATAAAGATGATCTTGACTTCGCTCTGAGCGGCGATGAGATCGGTCATATAAAGTCGGTCACGCCTCACACGGTCGCGCTCTCCGCGCTTCGCGGTGACGGCAAGGCGGCGCTCGAAGAGGAGATCGGAAAGATCTTCAACGAGGGAGGGCTCGATCTGTCGTCGGACGCCGTGATATGGAGCGCGGCTCAGAGAGCGTCGCTCGACAGGGCGTACGATCTGCTTGAGGGAGCGCGGCGCGCGCTCGAAGACGGGTCTCCGCTCGACGCGGTCGGGGTCGTCTGCGAGGAGGCGCTCGCGGAGCTCCGCATGGCGGACGGCAGGGACGTCTCGGACGACATAATCGACGGCATCTTTTCAAAATTCTGCGTCGGAAAATAATATATCGGAGAATGATATGTCAGCATACGTTATTTCTGAAAAAGACGGGGTACTGCGCGTCGGCGGAACGGGAGACTTTTCGGTCTTTTCCACGTTTGACTGCGGTCAGTGCTTCAGGTTCGACCCGGTGGAAAACTCCCCCTATAAGATCGAATACGCGGGCGTCGCAAGAGGGCGCAAGATAGGTTTCGCTCAGAACGAGCCCGGGGAAATATACATAATCGGCGCGGCGAAGGAAGACTTTCCCGTGTGGGAGGACTACCTCGCGCTCGACGTAGACTACGGGGCGATGAACGAGGCGATGGTGCTCGGAGTCCCGGAGGGGAGCGACCGCGAGATGATGAAGCGCGCGGTCGAAGCCTCGCGCGGTATCAGAATACTCCGCCAGGACAGATGGGAGGCGCTGTGCTCTTTCATCGTATCTCAGAACAACAATATCCCGAGGATAAAGAAGATAATTGCGGCTCTGTGCGAAAAGTACGGGCGCGACATCGGCGGTGCTCACGATTTTCCGACGGCAGAGTCTTTGGATAAAGCAGGCGAGGAGGCATTGTTCGCGCTGAGGACGGGATTCAGGGCTAAGTACATAGCGAACGCCGCGAGAGCGGTCAGCGGAGATGCGGAGTTTCTCGGAAGAGTCGCCGCCGCGAAGGACTACGCGGACGCGGAGAGCCTGCTCGTCTCTCTTAAGGGAGTCGGTCCGAAGGTCGCCGCCTGCACTCTGCTTTTCGGATTCGAGCGTTACGACGCTTTTCCGGTAGACGTGTGGATCAAAAAAGTGCTCGCGAAGCGTTTCTCCGAAGGCTTTGATTATCACGTTTTCGGCAACTCGGCGGGCGTCGCTCAGCAGTATCTGTTCTATTTTGAGAGATATCTCGGCGGAGAAGACGAAAAATAAGCCAAAACCTGTAGTATTTTTAATATTTTATATATTTACAAAATTAAAAAAACAATGTATAATCATTTAGTGTGGGGTCAACCACAGATGAATTATTAATTTATTTAATATAAATTTCAGGAGGAACACTTCATGGCAAGAATCAAAAAATCCATGGACGGCAACACCGCCGCTGCGACCGCGTCGTATGCGTTTACCGAAGTTGCCGCGATCTATCCCATCACTCCTTCGTCCGTAATGGCGGAACTGACAGACGCCTGGTCCGCAACGGGTCTGAAGAACATTTTCGACGACAAGGTAAAGGTCGTTGAGATGCAGTCCGAAGCGGGAGCTGCAGGCGCAGTTCACGGTTCTCTCGCAGCAGGCGCGCTCACAACCACGTTCACCGCTTCTCAGGGTCTGCTTCTTATGATCCCGAATATGTACAAGATCGCGGGTGAACTCCTTCCCTGCGTCATCCACTGCTCC
>CADBTH010000146.1 GCA_902797495.1 uncultured Ruminococcus sp. | reverse complement strand
TTCTTCCGCCTTTTCGGCTCCCGTGTCGCCGCCCGACTTCGGATTGTAAAGAATGTAGTACTTGCTCATTTATCATCACTCCCTAAAAAAGATTCAAGTTCTTCTCTTACCTTCGCGCCGATATCCCCCGTGCGCATTGTCATATGCTCCTCCGGCGGGATGACGTCGAGGACGTCGAGATATACGTCGGTGCGGCGCCTGATGTACTGTTTATATATCTTCTCCGTGCCGCGCACCGCCATGACGACTATCGGCACATCCGCCTTGTGTGCGGCGGTGAATATTCCGCTGTGGAAAGGAAGCAGGCGGCAGTCATGGCTTCTCGTCCCCTCGGGATATATGCCGAAGGAGACCTCTCCCGACTTCATCATCTCCGCCGCCTTGTTCAGCGTCTCCATAGAGGAGCGCGGGCTCGAGCGGTCGATCGACAGAAAGCCGCATCTTCTGATAAGCCTTCCCCAGACGGGGACTTTGAAGTTCGCCGCCTTAGAGACGAACGCGACGTCGTACTTCGCAAGAGCGCGCCACGTGACTATCGGATCGTAGTTCGAGCGGTGATTGCTGACCAGCAAAAACCTGCCCTCGGGCAGTTTTTCCTCTCCCGTAAGGCGCACCCTGACTCTGAGTATCTTCAGCCCGATATTGGTGGAACTGTTGAGGAGGAAACGGTAATACCGGCTATTCGTTCCGTACTCCCGCTTTCCGTTTACGAGCGCCGCGCTGACGGCGAGGAGAAGCACGTAGAGAAGAAAAATGCCTGCGACTGACGCAAGAACTGTCAGAACGTATTTCAAGCCATCACCCCGATCCCCGTCATGCTGATTTTACCAATACAGTCTATATTAAAAAGCCTGCCGTGTCAAACCAATAAATTCCATTTTCTACAAATAACCGCCAAAACGTTACAAAAAAACGGCGTCGGGAGCAAAGGCTTCCGCGCCGTTTTTATTCAGTTATTTATGTTGTGGCGCACGGGTTTCGTATCCGAGGAGAGGCCGGCGAACGTATAGCCGTTCTCGAGCCCGTATTTGATTATAGCTTCGAGCGCATCGGCTGTAGTATCCTTGCCGGCAGCGTCGTGCATCAGTACGACGTTGCCCCTGCCCTTCGCGAGTCCGTTTATGACGTTGGACGCTATGACGTCCGCGGCGAGGCTCGACTCTGTCGCGTCCTCGGACGAGACGTTCCAGTCGAAGTAACTGTATCCCGCGCTCTCCGCCAGCGGACAGAGCTTCGACATAACGCCCTCGCAATAGTTCTTGCTGATGGTATTGGACGACCCTCCGGGGAACCTCGTGAGGTTCGTCGCGTAGCCGAAGTCGTCGACGAGCTTATCGTGAAGCTTCATTATATTCTCAAGCCCCGCTTTCGGGCTCGCGTATATCTCGCTGTATTCGTGAGAATACCCGTGTATCGCTATCGTATGGCCCTCGTCGATCGCTCGTTTTACGTATTCCGGATGCGCGTCGTAATTCAGTATGAAGAACGTCGCCTTCACGTCGTACTTTTTGAGAACGTCGAGCACCTTCGGCGTGACGCTGCTCGGGCCGTCGTCGAACGTCAGATAGACTGTCGAATCGCTGACGACTCCTCCTCCGACGATCCCGCGTCCTTCGACGACGGGTTTCGCCGCGACGATTATCTGCCTCTCGGCCGACGCGGCGTTGCCCGCTTTGTCTGCCGCTGAATAGGTCACCGTGTAAACTCCCGGATTCCACATATCCGGCGCGCCTTCCGTGACCACGGGAACGTTCAGATCGAAGTTGTCCTTCGCTATGGCCCCGGGGTCGGAGTAGTAATCGCCTATATTGAAATACATCACGGACGCCCTTATCAGATCCACTACCGGAGGAGTATTGTCGTACACGATCACGGTCCGTTCCTCCTCGGAGGTATTCCCGGACTCGTCGGAGACGCTGTAGGTTACCTTGAAGACTCCCGCGGTTCCTTCCTCGTAATCGCTGACGACTTCGACTTTTCCCGTGATATCGCCGTCTGCGTTATCGATCGCGGTGAAGCCGGGATCGGTCCATACTCTGTCGCGGGTATCGACTGTCCTGCTTCCGACGAGCGTGATCACCGGGGGAGTCGTATCCTTTACCGTGACCTTCCTGACCCTCTCGTACTCTCTTCCGAGAAACCTGAGAACGTACCTGAGCTCGTAATTTCCCGGCTTTGTCTCGTCTACTTTACCGATGACTTCTATTTTGTCCGTCAGGCTGATCCCGAGATAATTTGCGAAATAACCGGGTTCGTTATAGCCCTTAGACATATCGCAGACAGTATTGTCATGCCCTTCGAGCCTGAAAACGGGCTTTATCACGAAAACCGCGACTGCCGTGAGGACGACCAGGAGCGTGAGCAGCGTGGAAACGGTGACGATCAGTCGCGTCTTCTTCTTTTCCGCCTTTTCCCCGCCGTCGTCGGTCGGGTCGGAAGGGCTCTGCGCCGTATCGTCGTCCGAGCCTATCTCGATGTCGTATTCGTCCTCGAGCATCTCGAGAGTGCTCTCGAGGGCGGCGGTCTCCGCCGCCTCTTCTGGGGTCGGCATAACGATGGCGGCATCGGGATCCGCGGTCTCGTACTCCGCGCAGTCTTCTTCGTCCGGAATGTCTTTCATCAGCTCTTCTATGATAGAATCAAGATCTTCGTCAAATATATCCGCCATATCGCGCCTCTCCTTTCACGGTATTTTGATCTATAATCAAGTATAGACAAAAATCGGCCTTTTGTCAACAAAAACGATAAACTCCCGCATAATTCGCCGCCGCGCTGGGACGAAAAAACATAAATTGACAAAAAGAAACGTATGTGGTATCATTATTTATATATACGAGGTGAAGTATGGAAAAAGAACGGATCAAAATGATCGAAGCGTTTTTGAGTCTTCTCGGCGAAAAACCTTTCGAGAGCATAAGTCAGAAAGCGGTGACCTTCAGAGCCGACCTCCCGTCGTCGGCGTTTTCTTACTGCTTTCACGATACGTACGCCCTCGCGGACGCGCTCCTCGAAGAAGAGTGCCTCGCGGTCACAAGCTCGGGCATCTCTCCGGACTCCGGCGGAGAAGCCTTCCTTCTCTCGGTCTCCTTTGCCCTCAGGTACCCGTCAGCCGCGAAGAATCTGGTCCTCTCGTCCGCCTCGGGGATCTACAAAAAGAGTGTGTCTCTCCTCGCGGCGAAATATTTCTCGGAAGTTATTCTGAAGCGGCTCGGCGACGATGCGCCGGGTGAGCGGGAGCGCAGCGCGGTCAGGTT
>CADBTH010000145.1 GCA_902797495.1 uncultured Ruminococcus sp. | reverse complement strand
TGTTATGAGCAAGTTTGATTTTGATACGCCAGTTAACCGTTTCGGAACGGATTCCATCAAATGGGATATTAAGGACGGCGAGCTTCCAATGTGGGTCGCCGATATGGACTTTAAGACGGCGCCCGCTGTGATTGAAGCGCTCTCGGAAAGGGTCAGCCACGGCGTTTTCGGCTACTCTGACGTCGGAGACGACTGGTACGACGCTTATATAAATTGGTGGGACAGACGGCACGGCTTTAAAATGGAAAAAGAGTGGCTGATGTTCTGCACCGGCGTCATCCCGGCGATATCCTCCACCGTCAGAAAGCTGACGACTCCGAACGAGAACGTGATCATACAGACTCCCGTTTACAACATATTTTTCAACAGCATCGTCAACAACGGCTGCCGCGTTCTCGAGAATGAACTGATCTACAAAGACGGCGCGTACTGCATGGACTTTGACGATCTCGACAAAAAGATGTCCGACCCTCAGACGAATCTGATGATACTCTGCAATCCGCAGAATCCCGCGGGTAAGATCTGGAGCGCGGAAGATCTTGCAAGGATCGGCGAGCTTGCGTTGCATCACGGCGTCACCGTGATATCCGACGAGATCCACTGCGATATAACGAAGCCGGGCCGCGGTTACGTTCCCTTCGCTTCTGTGTCGGACGCGTGCCGCGAGGTTAGCGTTACGTGTATCGCTCCCACAAAAGCGTTCAGTATTCCCGGAGTTCAGACCGCCGCGATCTGCGTTCCGAACGTCCATCTCAGAAACAAAGTGCGCAGAGCGATAAATACGGACGAGGTCGCCGAGCCGAACGTTTTCGCACACCACGCGGCAATCGCCGCGTTCAACGAAGGCGAAGAATGGCTCGACGAGATGAGAGAGTACGTATTTGAAAACAGACGAATCTGCAGCGAGTTTATCAAACGGAATATACCGGAGATAAAAGCTGTAGACGGCGACGCGACTTATCTTATCTGGCTCGATCTGACTTCCCTCGGCGTTACGTCAAACAAAGCTTATACGACGATAAGAGAGGAGACCGGACTGTTCTTGTCAAAAGGATCCGTTTACGGAAAGAGCGGAGACGGCTTTCTCAGAATGAACGTCGCCTGCCCGAGAAAATTCGTTTACGACGGGCTCGAAAGGCTGAAGCGCGGCGTTGAAATATTGAAAGGAGAGGCGCAGAATGGATAAGAATATAACGAGGAGAAACGAACTTCTCGCAGAAAAGGTCATAAAAGGACTTACGTCCCGCAATATGAGCGGATACTACGCCGCGGATAAGACGGAGGCGCTGAAGATCGCGCTGTCCCTTATCCCCGAAGGCTCTTCCGTCACGATGGGCGGATGTATGAGCGCCGTTGAGATCGGACTTGTCGACGCCGTTAAATGCGGCAACTATGTTTTTATCGATCGCGGAGCGTATGAAGACAAAAGGCAAGCGATGCTCGACGCTTACGACGCCGATTTCTTCCTTACAAGCGCGAACGCTATGACCGAGGACGGAGTAATGGTGAATATCGACGGCAACGCGAACAGAGTTTCCGCGATCGCGCAGGGGCCGAAAAAGGTGATCGTGATCGTCGGTATGAACAAGATCTGCGACGATATCGACGGTGCAATGAAGCGTGCGAGAAACGTCGCGGCTCCCATCAACGCACAGCGTTTCGGGCTATCCACTCCCTGCTCGAAAACTGGGTCGTGCTTCAACTGTAAGAGCCCCGATACGATCTGCTGTCAGTTCCTTATAACGCGATATTCAAGACATGAAGGCAGAATACACGTTATCCTCGTAAACGACAATCTCGGATTTTAATACAGGAAAAGGCGCCAAAAGGCGCCTTGAATTTTAAGGTTTGTCGAGATAAAAATATGCGACTGACGAGTAGTCGTCCTGTCTGAAGAACAACATGCTGTCGCCGTCGTACCCGTCGCCTATGATATAAGGTTTTTTGGGGTCGTAAACATTCTGACCTGCCGCTTGAGTCACAAGGAGCGGAACGCCGCGTTTCTGCATTTCCGAAACGTCTTTTCTCGAGCCGTTGCCCATTACCTGTATCTCAACCTTTATATCCTTATGAAAACAGATCGGATCGATCGTGTGCCATCTGTAGAACGAGTATTCGCCGCGCTCATCATCTGCTATCGGACACCCTTGAGTTCTGTGAGCGAAAGTTCCCTGCCCCCAGCCGTCTCCGATGTAGTCCTCGGTGCCCGTTCCGCAAAGAGTCGGAAACTCACGGTCACCGTCGAGATAAAACTTGATCTCGCCTTCGCCGAACCAAGTGTTTCCGTATTTTTCTTTATCCGTCACAACTCCGAATGAAGTGCCGAGATACCTTCCGTGACCGATAGTTTT
>CADBTH010000144.1 GCA_902797495.1 uncultured Ruminococcus sp. | reverse complement strand
TTTAAGTTAAACGTATGAAAATCAAGGCAGGCACTTGTATTTCTTATTCAAATTTGGTAAAATAAAGGGTGTTGATAATACTATATAGATAACAGTATAAGGAGTCAATAATGGCAGATTACATCATCAGCACTTGTTCAACGTTCGATCTGACACGCGAGCACGCGGAGAAGAGAGATATTCATTACATCAACTTTCATTACAGCCGTGACGGCGTAAAATGCGAGGACGACCTGTTCCAGTCCGTAGAGCCTCACGCTTTCTATCAGTCTATGGTGGACGGCGCGGAGATGATCACGTCTCAGGTAAACGCTGCGGAATTCATAGAATACTTCAGGGCTTTTCTCAAAGAAGGCAAGGATATTATTCACCTTACTTTGTCGTCGGGCATTTCCGGAGTTTACAACTCTGCAGCAGCGGCCGCTAACGAGCTTCGCGAAGAGTTCCCGGACAGAAAGATCTACGTCGTTGACTCCCTCGCGGCTTCGGGCGGAATGGGACTTCTCGTTGACAAACTCTGCGATCTGCGCGACGAGGGGTACACGATAGATCAGCTTCACGAGTGGGTGGAAGAGAACAAACTGAGACTTCACCACTGGTTCTTCTCGACAGACCTCACGTTCTACATCAAGGGCGGCAGAGTCTCAAAGCTTTCCGGAACGATCGGCGGAGTGCTCGGCATTTGCCCGCTTCTAAACGTAAGCTTCGAGGGCAAACTTATCCCGAGGGCTAAAATACGTCCCAAGAAAAAAGTCATCGTTGAAACGGTCAAGAGAATGGAAGAGCACGCCGAGGGCGGATACGACTATGACGGTAAAGTCTTTATCACTCATTCGGACTGCTACGAAGACGCCGAAGCTGTTGCGAAGCTGATCGAGGCGAAATTCCCGAAGATCAACGGCAAGCCGCAGATCACGAATATCGGCACGGTCATCGGAAGCCACACCGGCCCCGGGACTGTAGCGCTCTTCTTCTGGGGAGATCGCAGGGTAGACTAAACTGATAATAATAAAAATCAGAGGTAATAAAAATGGCATTTCGTTTTTTGGACGGTCAGCTGTTTGCGAAGATGTTCAAGGGCGGCGCGGCTTTTCTCCGTACCAAGGCAGATAAGGTAAACGAACTGAACGTATTTCCCGTGCCGGACGGCGACACCGGAGACAATATGTCCATGACGATGGAGGGCGGCGTCAACGCGGTAGACAAAGAAGACAGCGCGGGCGACGCGTCTCTCGGTCAGGTGTGCGATCTGATAGCTCACGGTATGCTTCTCGGTGCGAGAGGAAACTCCGGAGTCATTCTGTCTCAGCTTTTCGCCGGAATGGCGAAAGTATTCAACGGACGTGACAACGCTGACGTCAACACGGTGGGCGATGCGCTCAAGATCGGAGTCAAGCAGGCTTATTCCGCGGTAGTCACGCCGACTGAGGGAACGATCCTGACTGTCGCGAGGGAAGCGGTCGACTACGCCTGCTCAAGGATAGGCGAGGATTCTACGATCGAGTCGTTCTTTGACGACCTTACGTTCGAGATGAACAACTCCCTTCAGAGAACGCCGGAGCTTCTCGAGGCCCTGCGCGAGGCGGGAGTCATCGACAGCGGCGGCGCCGGTCTGGTTTACATAATGGAGGGCTTCAACAAGGTCCTCGACGGTCTCAACCCCGAGGAGATAGGAGAGCTTCCTTCCGATTCCGGCTCAAAAGGACCGGCGGCGATAGATTTCTCCGCCTTCACGGAGGATTCCGAGCTTGAATTCGGTTACTGCACGGAGCTTCTTCTCAGGCTTCAGAACAAGAAGACCGATCCCGAGACGTTCAACGCTGCGACTATCACAGATTTCCTGCGCACGGTAGGCGACTCGATAGTCTGCTTCAAGCAGGGATCGATAGTCAAGCTCCACGTTCACACGTTCACGCCGGACAAGGTGCTCGCGTTCTGCAGGCAGTACGGAGAGTTTCTCACCGTCAAGATCGAGAATATGTCCGTACAGCACAACGAGTCTCTTCCTGAGGAAGGCCATGCCAAAGAAAAGAAGTCGCGCGGAAAGTACGCGACGGTCGCGGTCGCGTCGGGCGAGGGGATCAGCACCCTCTTCAAGGAGCTGGGAGCCGATTATATCATCAAGGGCGGACAGACGATGAATCCCTCCGCGGAGGATTTTATAACCGCGTTCGACGAGGTCAACGCGGACAATATCTACGTCCTTCCCAACAACAGCAACATAATCCTTTCCGCTAAGCAGGCGGCGGGTATATATGACAAATCAAAGGTCTACGTTCTGGACAGCCATTCCCTCGGGGACGGATACGCCGTGCTCAGCGCGCTGAACTACGAGCTGGGAGACCCCGATCTTATCGCGGACGAGCTGAACGAGGCGATGGACTACGTCGTGACGTGCATGATAACGACGTCGGTCAGAGACGCAACGATCAACAACGTAGAGATCCACACGGGAGACTACATAGGTTTCGCGGGAAAGACGATGATGACGGCTCAGCCGGACTGCCTCTCCGCGTGCGAAGCGGTCCTTCCGCAGCTCGGACTTGAAGAGAAGTTTGCGCTCACGCTCTTCGTCGGAGCTAACGCCGACAAGGGAGACCTTGAGATACTTGAAAAGTATATCGCAGACAATTATCCCGATATCGAAGTATTCAAGGTAGACGGCGGTCAGGAAGTATACGATTATATTATGGTAGCAGAGTAAACCGGGTATGAAAAAAGGACTTATCATGGAAGGCGGAGCGATGCGCGGTATGTTCACGTGCGGCGTAATCGACGTCTTATATGAAAACGGGATAACGTTCGACGGCGCGGCGGGCATTTCAGCCGGCGCGGTTTTCGGATGCAATTTCAAATCCCATCAGCCCGGACGGGCGATCAGATACAACAAGAAGTACTGCGCCGATCCGAGGTATTCGGGGCTGAGGTCGTTTATAAAGACAGGCGACCTTTACAACGTGGATTTCTGCTATCACGTGATCCCCGATTCTCTCGACGTCTTCGACAGAGAGACTTTTGCGAAGGATCCTATGGAGTTCTACGTCGGCGCGACGGACATAACCACCGGGAAGATAGTCTATCACAAGTGCACGGACGGCGGCGAGAACGACATCAAGTGGATGCAGGCGTCGGCCTCTCTTCCGCTCGTGTCGAGAGTGGTCGAGGTCGACGGATATAAGCTCCTCGACGGGGGAGTCGTCGATCCGGTGCCGTACCGCTTCATGGAGGAGCTCGGATACGACAGGAACGTGATGGTACTCACTCAGCCGAAGGATTACGTCAAAAAGAAGGACAGCACGATCTCGGTCATACGCATGAAGCTGAAGAAATATCCGCAGGTCGCTTTCGCCATGGCGGTCAGACACACGGTCTACAACCGTCAGATGAAGGAGATCGCAGAGCGCGAGAAAGAGGGGAGGGCGTTCGTGATAAGGCCGCCCGAATCTCTGAAGATCGGCAGAAGGGTCAAAGACCCCGACGAGCTCGAGCGCGTTTATCAGATCGGCCGTCGTGAAGCGGAGAAGAAGCTCGACGCTCTCAAAGCGTATCTGGCGGAGTAAACCGTCGTAAGGAGGCAGGGTATGGGCATTCGCAGAGCATATTTTGCAGGCGGTTGTTTCTGGTGCGTAACTCCGATCTTCAGGATACAGAACGGTGTGACGAGCGTCGTCAGCGGCTTTTCCGGCGGCGACGAGGAAAACCCGTCCTACCTTGACGTAAAACGTCAGCTTACGGGACACAGGGAGACCGTCTGCATAGAGTACGATACCGATCTGATCTCCTACGGCGCGCTTCTCGATATTTTTCTCGCCGGAGTCGACCCGTTCGACGGAGAGGGACAGTACGGAGACCGCGGGCGCTCTTATACGCTCGCCGTGTACTATACGGACGAGGCGGAGCGGCTCGAATCGCTCCGGAAGATCGACGGCTTCAAAGAGGAGTCGGGGAAGGACGTGTTCGTCTCCGTAGAGCCTTTTAAATCGTTCTATCCCGCGGGAGAAGAGCATCAGGACTACTATCTGAAAAACCCCGAAGCTTTCGAAAAAGAACTGATAGAATCAGGAAGAAAAGACCGCGACTGACGCGGTCTTTTTGTTGACTCTGAATGGAGCGTGTGATATAATAAAACAAACAAAAGCATATACGGAGGACTTATGAACGCACTTACGAATGAGATGATAGAGCGATTCCGCTCGGGATACGAGAACGACCGTGCCTCGAAGACGCTGAACGCCGCGATGTCGAAGACGGAGATCGGAGATCTCGCCTTCGTGCCGATGGCGGCGGCGAAGCTGAACGGCGATTTTGAGATAGAGCTGAAGACGAGGGGAATAACAGCGCAGAGAAAGAGCGGGAGATGCTGGCTCTTTGCGTTTATGAACCTTGCGAGGGAGATCGTTGCCGAAAAGTGCTCGCTCGACTCCTTCGAGCTTTCCGGAAACTATCTCGCGTTCTTCGACAAGCTCGAGAAATCGAACAATATGCTCGAGCTCGTCATCGCGAACGCAAAGGATGCGAAGAACACGAGGATGAACGAATATATCCTCAACGGATTCGGCGACGGAGGCTACTGGAGCATGGCGGCGGACCTCGCGAAGAAGTACGGCGCGGTTCCGAAGAGCGCTATGCCAGAGACTTATCAGTCGGAGCACACCGACAGATTCATGAAGCTTCTGAAGTCTCTGCTTCACCGCGACGCGGCGGAGCTCAGACGTATGATATCGGAGGGGAAGGATCCGACGGCGCGCAAGGAAGAGATGATGGCGGAGATATTCCGCGCCGAGTGCATCGCGTTCGGAGAACCTCCGAGGGCGTTCGACTTCGAGTACCGGGACAAAGACGGCGAATTCCATTCCGAGCGCGGCGTCACTCCGAAGGAGTTCTACGACAGATATATAGGACTTGAGCCTGACGATTACGTGACTGTAACGGATCACCCGACGACGGGACTTAAGCCGGATCTCCACTATAAATTCCACTACATAGGTTGTATGGCGGAGAGCGACGTTTACAATATCAATCTGACGACGGACGAGCTCGAAGAGCTCTGCTTAAAACAGCTCCGCGACGGAGAGCCCGTCTGGTTCGGATGCGACGCGGGAGCTTACGGCGCGAGAAAAGAGGGGATATGGGATCCCGATACTCTCGATTACGAGGGCGTTCTCGGCGGAGTGGAGCTGATGATGGACAAGGGCGAGAGACTCGAATACCACGAGAGCTTTGCGACTCACGCGATGATCCTCGTCGGGGTGAGCTTCGGCGCGGACGGCCGTCCCGCGAGATGGAAGATCGAGAACAGCTGGGGCGACGACGTAGGGAACAAGGGTTACTTCGTCTGCAGTGAAAAGTACTTCAGAGAGTTCGTATACGAGGCGATAATCAACAAAAAGCACCTGAACGAAAGGCAGGCGGCTCTTCTTGAGACCGAGCCCGTCGAGGTGGCGCCGTGGGAGAGCGATACGCTGTGAAAAAAGATTTATTTTACGAACAGACAAGGGAGCGCCTGATCAGATACGCAAAGATCGGTACTCAGTCTAAGGCGTTTTCCGCAGACGTTCCGACGACTCCGTGTCAGAGGGATCTTGCAGAGGAGCTCTACCGCGAGCTTAAAAGGATCGGCGCATCCGACGTCTTTTACGACGAGGAACACTGCGTCGTGTACGCGAAGGTGCCGTCGACGCTTCCCGAGGGGGCGGAGGACGACGCTGTAGGGTTCGTCGCGCACGTTGACACGTCGCCCGACGTGCCGGGTTCCGGCGTCAGGCCGTGGGTGCTTGAGAACTACGACGGAGGGGATATCGTTCTGAACGAAGAGCTCCGGATCGTGATGAGGGCGGCTGATTTCGATAATCTGTCGCGTTACGTCGGAGACGACCTCGTTCTGACCGACGGAACGACCCTTCTCGGAGGGGACGACAAGGCGGCGATCTCGTCGCTCGTGACGTTTGCCGAATATCTTATAAATCACCCTGAAATACCGCACTGCACGGTCTGCCTCGCCTTCACTCCGGACGAGGAGGTCGGCGGGCTTGCGCGCGACCTCGATCTTGAACGTTTCGGCGCGAAAAACGCGTACACGCTCGACGGAGATCACCTCGGATACTATATCGACGAGACTTTCAACGCGTCGGAGGCGGTTATAAAGGTCACTGGCTTTTCCGTTCATCCCGCGACCGCGAAGGGGATCATGATAAACGCGGCGGATATCGCCGCGGAGTTCATCTCATCCCTTCCGAAGGAAGAGCGTCCGCAGTACACCGAGGGGCGCGAGGGATTCTATCACGTGGTCTCCTGCGTCTCCGACTGCTCGGAGGCGAGGATCGAGCTTATAATCCGCGACTTCGACGGCGACGGCATAAAGCGGCGCGAGGAGGTAGTTCGCGGGATAGCGGACGGCCTTGCGGAAAAATACGGCATGGTCGAGTGCGAGATCATACATCAGTACCGCAATATGGGCGAGGTGATCGCCACAGTTCCGCATCTGACGGAAAACCTGAAGCGCGCGATATCGGAGTGCGGGATAGAACCCGTATCCGAGCCCTTCAGAGGGGGTACGGACGGTGCGGCGCTCTCCTTCAGAGGACTGCCGTGTCCGAATCTGTCCGCAGGTTACGAGAACGCTCACGGCACTTTTGAGTACGTTCCGATCGGATCGATGGTCAAGAACGTCGGGATACTTCTGAAACTGACGGATATATTCTCCGAACAAGAATAAAAAAATCCCGCGCGGCAGCGCGGGACAGAGTGAAGACAAACTTGCCGGAACAGCAATGACAGGCTGTTTAGGTAACGAAAGCATAACATCATAAAAAGATAAAGCACGACAAAAAGAAAAGAGGCGGGAGCTTCGGGAAAACCCGAAGCCCCGCCGTCATTGCTTTTCGTCGATCGCACCGCTCGACGTATTCATATACGCCTGTCGCAGTGCGATCACCAAATCCGTCGGCGTTTCTCTTCCTCTGGTCAGTCTGCAGACTTTGTCTGCAGACTGAAAAATCCCGCGCGGCAGCGCGGGATTTTCATTTATATT
>CADBTH010000143.1 GCA_902797495.1 uncultured Ruminococcus sp. | reverse complement strand
GCCGTCATTGCTTTTCGTCGCTCTCGCCGCTTGACGTATTCATATACGCCTCGCGCGGCGAGATCACCAAATCCGCCGTCGTTTCTCTTCCTCTGTCCAGTCTGCAGACTTTGTCTGCAGACTGAAAGCCCGCGTTGCGCGGGCTTTTGATTTATTCAGAACTCTTCGTGAGGGATGCCGTAGTGGATAGTATCGACGTCCCCGTTTTTCAGGTAAACTCTCGGCACTCGCTTCGAAATCCCGCAAATTATCTCATAGGATATCGTTCCGGCGATCGATGCGACTTCGTCGGCGTCGATCTTTTCGTCTCCGTCTCGTCCGAACACCGTCACGACGGAACCAACCGATACTCCCGGTATATCCGTAATATCGCACATCAACTGATCCATGCAGACAGACCCGAGAATCCCCGCGCGGCGGCCGTTGATGAGGACGTCTCCTTTATTTGAAAGCGCCCTCGGCACGCCGTCCGCGTAACCCGCGCACACCGTTGCGACGAGAGTATCGCGCTCCGCTTTGAATCTGCACCCGTAGCTGACGCACTCGCCGCTCTTTATTTTGTGGATATGGATAACTTCAGATCTGAGCGACATAGCCGGCGTCAGCCGCGCCGTATTCTCGCCCCTGAGCGAGTCAGACGGAGAAAGGCCGTAGAGGCAGATCCCCTCCCGCACCATATCGAATTCGACCGGTATGGTTATGATCCCCGCGCTGTTGAAAAGATGAAGCGCGGCGGACGACAGTCCCGCGTTCCTCAGGCGCGTCGTAAATGCTCTGAATCTGTTCAGCTGGTACTCCGTATACGTCGCGTCGTCCCCGTTGTCGGCGTCCGCAAAATGGCTGAAGACGCCGTCAATATTGACGTGTTCGTACTTTGCGATCTTCATTATCTCGTCGAAGCTCTCGTCGTCCGGCTCAAAGCCGATCCTGTTCATACCCGTGTTCAGGGCTATATGAACGTTGAGAGTCTGACCGTAGCTTGCCGCCTCTTTTTCGAGAAGAGCCGCTTCTTCGGCATTATATATCGTAGGGATCAGATCGTGTTTGAAAAGGACGGAATAATGGTAAGGCGCCGTGTGGCCGAGGATCAGTATCTTCGTATTCTGTATCCCTCCGCGCCTGAGCTCGACCGCCTCGTCCGCACGAGCTACTCCGAAGTAGTCGACCCTGTCGGAGAGCAGCTTCGCGATCTGAACGGCGCCGTGGCCGTAAGCGTCGGCTTTTACAACCGCGAGCTTTTTTACGCCTTCCGGAATGAAAGAAGCGAGCGTCTCGAAATTGTTGTTGACGGCGTCGAGATCTATCTCTGCCCACGTTCTGAGATTGTAATTCGTCAGCATATTATTTCTCGATTCAATTTTAGTTGATTTAATTATACATCATTCGGGGAGTCTTTTGTTATACATTTTAATGATATTTCAAAAATTGTGCAAATTGAACAACATTTATTTAAGATTTTGTAACATATGTACATTGAAGTAAAATAGTGTATTTAGTATAATTATATCGATATATTATAAAGAAAGGTGTCACCCATATGGCAAAACTTAAAATAGGTGTGTTCGGCGGATACCGCGGACATACGATGATCAACGTTCTTTTCAATCACGACGACGCGGAGCTCGTCGCGGTATGCGACAAGTATCAGCCTCTGCTCGACAGAGTAAAAAAGGAAGCTGAAGAAAAAGGTCTGAACGTCGCTATCTATACCGACTTCGAGGAGTTCATCAAGCACGATATGGACGCCGTCGTTCTCGCAAATTACGCAAACGAGCATGCGACGTACGCCATCAGATGCATGAACGCCGGATTTCACGTTATGACCGAAGTCCTTCCCTGCGAGACGATGGCTCAGGCGGTCGAACTTATAGAGACCGTCGAAAAGACGGGAAAGGTATACGCATACGCCGAGAACTACTGCTATATGCGCCACGCTTTTGAAATGCAGATGAGATACGAAAAAGGCGAGATCGGCGAAGTACAGTATATCGAAGGCGAATACATACACGACTGTACGGCGATCTGGCCTCAGATAACCTACGGAGACCCCGATCACTGGAGAAACAGGATGTACGCGACGTTCTACTGCACGCATTCCATAGGCCCGATGCTGACTATCACCGGTCGCCGTCCCGTTCAGGTCGTCGGCTTTGAAGCTCCTCTTCCGCAGGAATACAAATCGACCGCTATCGCTCGCGGAGCCGGTATCGAAATGATCACTCTCGACAACGGCGCTATCGCAAGAAGCGTTCACGGCGACCTCAAGCGCGAGCCCGCAAGCTACACTTACATGATCTACGGTCAGAAAGGTATGATGGAAGCGGCGCGTTTCCCCGACAAGGAAAGAACGATCGAAGGAAACGGCATCAAAGCGACTTACACGGAGCAGCTCATGCACGTCTATAAAGAGGGCGAGGAATACTGCAAGGGCGAATGGGAGGATTACTATCCCGAACCTCCGATAGCTAAAGAAAAGGCGCTCGAATTCGGCACGCACGGCGGCTCCGACTTCTACGCTACTCACTTCTTTATAGAAAAGATCCTCGGCAGACCCGACGGCAAATACGCGATCGACGTTTACAAGGCAGTCGACATGGGTATCTGCGGCATCCTCGCGTATCGTTCGGTCCTCAACGGAAACGTTCCGATAAAGATCCCGAACCTCAGAAACCCCGAAGAAAGAGACGCATGGAGAAACGACAACGCCTGCACGACTCCCGAGGTCGCAGGAGATCAGCTACTTCCCAGGACCTCCAAACCTCACGACGAGATCCCCGCGGAAACGTACGCATATCACAAGAGACTCTGGGAGAACGGCAACCAGACGCTTAAATACGGCACGGAGTTCGAGCTGAAAAAATGATCGGCTCCAATGCCGCCTATAAGAGGATTAAAATGAAAAAAAGAATCGTATACGCGCTCTCGATAGTACTCGCCGTAGTCTTTCTGATCCTCGGCTACCTTGCAGTGCGAGACGGGTACGACATCCAATACGGTGAGAACAGCGAGTATCTGAGAGCGAAGATCACCGAGATCACAAAAGTCGACGAAGTAAAACCTTACGAGAACAGCGAATACTCAACGACGACGTATTATTTCAAAGCCGAGATTAAGAGCGGAGACAGAGCGGGAGAGACGGTCAGCGCGACTCAGCTGATCGATTCCGCCGCCATGTACAACGCAAACCCGGTCAGCGAAGGCGATACGATAATCATTTATCAGTCCCGCGCGGGAGAAGAAAATTCGTGGGTCTTCGCGGAATTCGTAAGATCAGACGCAATTATAGTGCTCGCAGTTCTCTTCTGTGTCGCGATCCTTGTATTCGGACGTATAAAAGGTCTCAAGACTCTCGTCACGCTGATACTGACGATCGGTTCCGTATTTTTCGTCCTTATCCCTGCGATAATCGGAGGCAGGAACATCTACTTCTGGACGATCGCGGTCTGTCTGTACATAACCGTGATGACTCTCGTCATCGTTAACGGAATATCGTTTATGAGCCTTGTTGGCGCGATCGGGTGCATGGGCGGAGTTCTGATCTCAGCTGCTATCACCGTCGTCATGGACCGCTTCATGAAGCTGACCGGTTACACGGACGAGTGTACGATCTATATTAAGGGAATCAACGGCGGAGTCATCAATCTCAGGGCTCTCGTCTTTGCGGGAATACTTATCGGCTCGATCGGAGCGGTCATGGACGTTGCGGTGAATATCGCGGCGTCCGTACACGAAGTCGCCACGAAGATCAAAAAGCCCTCCTTCAGAGAGCTTTATAAGTCGGGAATTACGATCAGCCGCGATATTATCGGAACGATGTCAAACACGCTGATCCTCGCCTATATCGGCAGTTCGATGTGCTCGGTTCTTCTGATAATCTACAACAACAGTTTTTCGATGCTGAATCTTTTCAACAAGGAAAACATCATCGTGGAACTACTGAAGATCCTCGTCGGAAGCTTCGGCATACTCTCGGCTCTACCGATCACGTCGGCGGTATCCGCGCTCTTCTACTCAAAGCTCGAACGGTTTGACAAAGCCGTCCCCGACGCGGAGGACGCGGACGAATACACGGATATGCTGAACGACTTCAACACAAAAAACGAATAAGAAAAACGGGTCTGCATTCGCAGACCCGAATCTTTTATCAGAGATATTTTTTGACCGTTTCCGTCGCCTTGTCTTCGGCGATGGAAGAGGTGATAACGCACTCGACGCCCTTCTGCTCCATCAGGCGGTCGATCTTTTCGAGCATCGGATCGAAGGTCTCGTCGCACTCGCCGGCGATCTTATAAGCGGAGTCAATGAAGAGATGCTTTATATCGTTGTTGCTCGCGAGAAGTCCCGCTATAAAGCCGTAGAGAGCGTCAGCGTTGTCGATACCGAATTCATCCGCCTCGATTAGTCTGCACTGATACTTTATATCAAATCTGAGCTTGTTGCCTTTTTCGACGCAAACGACGTCTCCGTCCGTGACATCGAGCGATGAATTGACAAGCTCGATCAGGTGTTTCGTTTTACCCGTGCCTTTAAGTCCGATAATGAGTTTCAGCATTTCAATCTCCTTTGGATCTTTGTTGATTCAATTATACTATATAATCCGGTGGAATGCAATAAGAAGAAGACATTTTGACAAAAGTAAAAATTGCCCGGCGTGCGCCGGGCAAAATTGATTTCAAGTCAGGATCAGTTCATTCTCGCGTCGAGCGCGGCCTTCATATCTTCATAGCCGGGCTTGCCGAGAAGAGCGAACATATTCTTCTTATATGCCTCGACTCCGGGCTGATTGAACGGATTTACGCCGAGAGTGTATCCGGAGACCGCGCAGGCAAGCTCAAAGAAGTAAACCATATAGCCGAAAGTGAATTCGCTTCTGTCGGCGACTTCGAGAACGATATTCGGTACGTTGCCGTCCGTGTGCGCGAAAAGCGTCGCGGTGAGAGCGGCGTCGTTAGCCCACGCGAGTTCGCGTCCCGCGAGGAAGTTGAGTCCGTCCACGTTTTCGGGGTCCTCGGGGATCACGACGGTATCGTTGGATTTTTTGATGTCGATGACGGTTTCGAAAATGTTGCGAAGTCCCTCCTGGATGTACTGACCGAGGGAATGGAGGTCCGTTGAGAAAATAACGGAATCGGGGAGAAGTCCCTTGCCGTCTTTGCCTTCGGATTCGCCGTAAAGCTGCTTCCACCATTCGCAAAGCATCTGAGACGCGGGCTCGTACGAAACGAGTATTTCCGTGACCTTTCCGCTTCTGTAAAGAACGTTTCTGTAAGCGGCGTATTTAAGGCAGTCGTTCGTGTTGATATCGGTATTGAAGAGGAGCTCTTCCCTTGCGCGCTCGGCGCCCTTCATCATGGAGGAGACGTCGATACCCGCTACCGCGAGAGGAAGAAGTCCGACCGCCGTCAGCACGGAGTATCTGCCGCCGATGTCGTCCGGGATAACGAAAGTCTCGTAACCCATTCTGTCGGAAAGGCCTTTGAGAGCTCCGCGCGCCTTGTCTGTCGTCGCGAAGATCCTCTTCGCCGCTTCCGCTTTACCGTATTTCTTTTCGAGAAGGTCTCTGAATATTCTGAAAGCGACCGCGGGCTCCGTCGTCGTTCCGGACTTAGAAACTACGTTTACGCAGACGTCGCGTCCCTCGCAGATCTTCAACAGATCGCAAAGAGCGGATGAGCTGATGGAGTTCCCTGCGAAATATATATCGGGAGTATCTTTTTTAAGAGTGTTGTAAAGTGGGCTCTTTATGTATTCTATCGCCGCGCGGGCTCCGAGATAAGAACCGCCTATGCCTATTACGACGAAAACGTCGCACATATTTCTGATCCTTTCGGCCGCATCTTCGATGCGGGCGAATTCGTCTTTATCATAGTCCACGGGGAGATCGCGCCAACCGAGAAAATCGGAGCCTTCTCCGCTCTTGTCGAGCACTTTCTTCTGCGCCGCTTCGATTTCGGGGGCTATAACTTCAAGCGCCGTTTCCGAAACGAAACCTTTTAAAAACTTCTCTGAGATTTTGACTTCCATTTGAGTTAATATGCCTTTCTCCTGCATGATTTGTTTTACAACAATATATTGTACAACATTTTTTTGTTAATTACAACATTTTTTTCAAAAAAACGGGCGGCATATAACGTTTATATTCGCATTATTTCACGACAGAGTGAATGATGACAGTATTCTCGAGAGCAGAGTAAAGAACCCGATCTTTTCAACGTCGGCTGAACATACTATATCGCTCGAGCCTATCATCTTACCGTCGACCGTGTATCTCACCTTCCCCACGACGTCGCCCTTTTTCAGCGGCGCGGCGGCAGATCCGTCTATCTCTATCTCCTTTGCGGTCTTTTCCGCGTCTCCCTTTGACAGCAGAGCCGAAAACGGAGCGTATGACGTCGGACACACCCCGTCGACGCCTCCCGTCACTTTTATATCGGGTCCGGCGCCTCCTTCGTCTCTGTAAACGGAATAGTTTGCGAATCCGTGATCGAGCAGTGATTTCGCCGCCTCGTTCCTGACGTCGCGCGTCGGCGCTCCCATTATGACGGCTATCAGGTGCATCCCGTTCCTGCAGGCGGTAGCGCTGACGCAGAACTTCGCCTTCGACGTCGATCCGGTTTTCAGTCCCGTCGCACCGCTGTAAAAGCGTATCAGTCTGTTCGTATTAGTAAGACCGAACGCTCCGTTTCTTACCGTGTCCATCCAAATAGATGAATACTGAAGAATAAGCGGATGTTTTCTGATAAGCTCCCTCGACATGAGAGCAATGTCAAGCGCGCTCGTGACGTGATTGACCGTCGTGTCGTCGAGACCCGTCGCATTCTCGAAGTTCGTATTGTTCATACCGAGCGCTGCGGCTCTCTCGTTCATCATAGTAATGAATGCGGTCTCCGTTCCCGCAACGGCTTCGGCGAGAGTGACGGCGGCATCGTTCGCCGAGGAGATGACAACGCTTTTGATGAGGTCTTCGACCGTCATCTCCTCTCCCGGCTCGAGGTATATCTGAGACCCACCCATTGAAGCTCCGTATTCGCTCGCCTGAAGAGTATCGGTGAGAGTAAGCTTTCCGTCGTCTATCGCTTCCATGACGAGAAGTAAAGTCATAATCTTAGTCACGGATGCGGGAGGCAGCGGTTCGCTTCCGTTTTTATTATAGAGTACGGTCCCGGTCTCCGCGTCCATCAGAACGGCGGACGCGCAGTCGAGGTCGAACGGGAGCGGATCGTCCGGAGAAACCGCGGCGATCGACTGCGCTTCTCCTGCTCCGTACGACGCGGTAGGAAAAAGGACAAACGACGCCGCAAGTATCCCCGCGGCAAGTTTTTTTATTCGTGAAAGTATATTTGTCATATTCATCACCCCGTTAGAATCATATGACTTGAAAAGCGCCTTTATTCTCACCGTTCACCGTGACGTCAGTTCGTCGAGCGTTACAAATTCGTAGCCTTGTCCGAGAAGCGACGGGATCAGAGATCTCAGCGCCTCGGGGGTAGATGATGGACCTCCGGCAACGTAGTCGTGCATCAGGATAATATCTCCCGGGCCGACTTCCGAGTTAACGGTATCCTCGATATACGCAGCTCCCGGTCTCTTCCAGTCGCGCGTGTCGACCGACCACAATACAACCGTGTAACCGAAGTCTTCGCATATTCGCAGGAAAGGATCCCCGTATATTCCGCCCGGCGGTCTTACGTAACGTATCTTCCGTTCGCATATGGCGTTTATGACGCTCTCGTTCTTTTCGAGTTCGGCGGCGGTTTCATCTACGCTCAATTTGTTTATGAAAGCGTGACTGTAGGTATGGTTTCCGATCTCGTGGCCTCCCGCTATCTCATCGATAATAATATCGGGATATTTTTCAGCGTTTTCTCCTACAACGAAGAAAGTAGCTCTGACTCTGTATTCGGACAGTATCTCAAGTATTTCGGGCGTATAGACCGGATGCGGCCCGTCGTCAAAAGTGAGCGCTATCTTTTTTTCTTTACATTCAGCTCTGCAGAGCGCGCCGCCCTCCGATGCCGAGCAAGTGACCGAGAGGAAAAGCGCGCATATTACGGACAGGATCGCTTCGGAGTATCTTTTCATTCGATCACTGTCCGCCCGTCAGTTCGTCAAGGCTTCCGAAAGAATATCCCATTTCACGGTAACCGTCTATCACGTCGCCGAGGATCGCGGCGTTCGTTGAGGAGGTCGGGTGAAGAAGAAGGACTTCTCCGGGATGAGCGCATTCGAGTATCAGTTTCAGCGCCGATGCGGGGTCCGTCTGGTGTTCGTTGTCCCAGTCAACGTAAGCGAAGCTCCAGAAAACCGTTTTGTACCCCGCCTCACTCGCCCACTTCAGATTATCCTCGCTGAATCTGCCTTCGGGCGGCCTGTAATATTTTGCCACCTCAACTCCGGCGCAATCTTTAACCGCTGACGCCAGTCTTTCAAGTTCTGCGTTGAATTCAGCCGCGTCCTTTACGGTCGTCATATCGCGGTGTATCGCCGTATGATTGCAGACGAGATGTCCTTCGTCGCTCATACGCCTGACGAGTTCAGGATTTCTTTTCGCAAGGTTTTCAAGAATGAAAAAAGCACCTGCGACGTTCTTCTCTTTCAGCACGTCGAGTATCTTTTCGACGTTCCCGTTCTCGTACCCGGCGTCAAAGGTAAGATACACGGTCTTGTTTTCATTCCCCGCCTTGCGGTCGATATAATAAGAATCGTACTTTTCGACAAACTTCATCTGCGGATCGCACTCCGGCGTCTCACCGTTTTTCATATGCCTGCAGTACCAGTTGAACGTCTCAGCCGCCATTACGGGAGTCGCTGTATGCACAAGTGATATTAGTGATATTATCGATATGATCGACATTATTTTTCTTCGCATTTTATCATCTCCTTCCGCATCTTATTCTGTCCATCTTACAAATAAAAAAACGCCTATTAATTGGCGCAAAAAATAAAAATCTCCGTCGGAGCATGACGGAGATTTTTTATAAACCTTTCGGCTTTTATCACATTCTGTTGAGCGCTAAAGTAAACTGGCTCTTTTTGTGAGCAGCAGCATTCTTATGCATGATGTGACGAACGACAGCGTGGTCTGCCTTCTTAACGGCTGCCTTATAAAGGATCTCAGCCTGTTTCTTGTCACCCGCCTCAACTGCAGCGTAGAACTTTTTAACGATCGTACGGTACTGAGACTTGAAGATCTTATTGTTGAGAGTCTTGGTGGCAGTAACTTTTACACGCTTTTTTGCTGATTTGATATTCGGCATCTTATTCCCTCCTTAAAACAATAATAAGAATGTGTCCGG
>CADBTH010000142.1 GCA_902797495.1 uncultured Ruminococcus sp. | reverse complement strand
GGGCACAAGCCCGATATGTCGTCTCCCGTCGTCACTCCGGCGACGTGTACGGAGCGCGGTACGATAAAGTTCATTTGCACGGTTTGCGGCGAGGAATGCCCGGAACAGACGATGTATCTGCCCGCGGCGGGACACTCGGCGCCCGAAGAGCCGACGGTCGTAAAAGAGGCGACGTGTACGGAGAGCGGTCTTTTACAGAAGGTCTGCGCCGTATGCGGAGAAGTCGTCGAAGAAGTTGAAATACCCGCGGCGGGACACCGCATCAGCAGCAAATGGACCGTCCTCAACCCGAGCAGGATCGAAGAAAACACCATAGTGCGCGGCTTCAGAGTGAAGCTGTGTACAGAGTGCGGCGTCGCTCTCAAATACGAGTATTTCACGGGCGGCGACATCACCGGCGACGGCGCCGTCAACTTCAAGGATCTTGCCCTTATAAAGAGGGCGGTATCGGGCAATTACCTCGATATTAATATTGACAACGCGGACTTCAACGGCGACGGAGTCATAAACATCGTCGATATAAAGGATATGAAGATTTTCATTTCGGGCGGAAACGCTCAGTAAAACAAGCCGTACCCCGAAGCGCGAATGCGCTTCGGGGTTTTTTTCAGACTCTTTTTAACTTTTATGACAAAGGTTGACTTCTCCGCAAAATAATAGTATAATGATACAGAATAAATTATAGTATTTTTTAATTAGAGGATATAAATGCTTCCGGAAAAAGCTAAAGAAACGATAATATGCGGATCGGCCGACAGATTCATTACCGATCTGCTCGGCATCAGAAAAGAAGGTCTCGGCGAGTATAAGGACCGCCTCGTACGCGCCATCGACAGCTTTACGTCTCTCTACGGAGAGGATCGCGACGTCGCCGTCTTTTCGGTCGGCGGGAGAAGCGAGATCTCGGGCAACCACACGGACCACAACGGCGGAAAGGTCATCGCCGCCGCGGTAAACCTCGATATCATCGCCGTCGCCGCGACGAGAGAGGACGGGGTGATCCGCGTAAAGAGCGAAGGGCTCGCCGAGGACGTAGTTTACCCGGAGGACTCAATGGAGCCCGACCCCGAAAAGTTTGCGACGTCAGCCGCTCTGATCGCCGGAACGTGCCACGCGTTCAAGGCGCGCGGGCTGAACGTCGGCGGCTTCGACGCATACACGACGTCGAACGTTATAAAGGGTTCGGGTCTGTCGTCTTCAGCCGCTTTCGAAGTAATGATAGGCAAGATTCTCTCATATTTTTATAACGTGAACAACGTCGACACGGTCGAGATCGCAAAATCCGCTCAGTACGCAGAGAACGTATTCTTCGGAAAGCCGTGCGGCCTGATGGATCAGATAGCGTGCGCCACCGGCGGACTTATCAAGGTAGACTTTTCTTCCTCCGCCGACCCGGACGTCAAGAGCATAGATTTTGATTTTTCGTCGTCAGGACTCTCGCTTTGCATATCGAACACCGGCTCGAGCCACGTCGATCTGACTGACGAGTACGCGGCGGTTCCCGCCGAGATGAAACAGGTCGCGTCCTACTTTGGAAAAGACCGCCTCTGCAGTCTCACGCGCGCCGAAGTTGAAGAAAGTATCATACCCCTTCGCGAGGCTTACGGAGACCGCGCGGTGATGAGAGCTCTCCATTTCTTCTGCGAAAACGAAAGAGTGGAAAAGCAGGCGGCGTCTCTTGAAAAGAACGACGCGCCGTCGTTCCTCGCTCTCGTGAAAGAATCGGGTCTTTCGAGCTTCTGCTACCTTCAGAACGTACACTCCGCGTCCGACCCGCGGGAGCAGGGAACGTCCCTCGCTCTTTGCGTATCGGATATGTTCTTAAAAGACCGCGGCGGCGCATCCCGTATCCAGGGCGGCGGTTTCGCGGGAACGATCGAGGCGTTCGTCCCCGACGAATATGCGGGAGAGTATAAAAAAGTCATTGAGAATATTTTCGGAGACGGAAGTTGTCACGTACTGAACGTAAGACAAGCCGGCGCCGTCAAGATCATATAAAATTATTTCCGTCCGAAAGGCAAGAAGAGATGAAACTTAACATTCCGAATAAAATGACCCTTTGCAGGATCTTTATGGTCCCCGTGTTTCTCGTCCTGATGGTCGCTGTCGACTTCAAGAGCGACGTCACGGCGCGCATCGTCTGCGCTTCCGTCTACGCTCTGACCTGCGTCACGGACTTTTTCGACGGCATCATCGCGAGAAAGTACAATATGATAACGAACTTCGGCAAATTTCTCGATCCCCTCGCCGACAAGTTCATCGTATTCGCGGCTCTGCTCGGCATCCTCGTGAAATACGACTATATCAAAAAGTATTTCGTATGGGCGGCGGCTATCGTCATGTTCCGCGAACTCGCGGTCACGTCCATGCGTCTCATCGTCTCGGGAAAGAAGAATATCGTTATCGCGGCAAGCTGGCTCGGAAAATTCAAGACGCTATCGCAGATGGTCTGCATAATCGCTGTCATCCTGGAGCCCGTGGTTTTCCCTTGCTTCAAAGACAATCACATCCTGTCGTACGTCACTATGAGCATCATGACCTTTATGACCCTCTGGTCCGGTATCGACTACTTTGTGAAATACGGAAAGTATATTACCGAAGAGGACTGAAAAAATATGATAGGCATAATCGGAGCTATGGATATCGAGGTAGATATCCTCAAAAATGAAATGGAGACCGTTGAAAAGGAGACCGTGTCCGGCGTTGAATTCTTCGTCGGAACTCTCTGCGGACACTCCGCCGTCGTCGCAAAATGCGGGATCGGAAAGGTTTTCTCCGCCCTCTGCACGGAGGCGATGATAATAAAGTATAAACCTGATTTTATAATCAACACCGGCGTCGCCGGCTCTCTCTCGAAAAAGCTCGGCACGATGGACGTAGCCGTTGCAAGAGCCGTCGTACAGCACGACTTCGACACCTCCCCCATAGGAGACCTCAAGGGACAGGTATCGGGACTCGATTCCGTCGAGATCCCCGCGGACGCGCCTCTCGGACTCGCGATCGAGGGCATTATAAAAGGGATGGGGATAAACTGCGAATACGGAGTTATCGCCTCGGGAGACCAGTTCATCTGCTCCGCGGAAAAGAAGGATGAGCTCGTCTCGGATTTTTCCGCGATCGCTTGCGAGATGGAAGGCGGGTCGATAGGACACGTCTGTCACGTGAACAAGGTTCCGTTCACCGTCATCCGCTCTATCTCCGATTCTGCGGACGGCTCGTCCGAAATGGACTATTCCGTGTTCGCCGAAAAGGCGGCGCGTCAGTCCGCGAATATCGTCAAAAGCTTTATAATGAGCGTATGACCTCGTGAAACAGAAAAAATAAAGTCCGAAAGCAAAACTTTCGGACTTTTCTTTTTTTACTCAATAAGTCGGGGAGTCGAGCCGCCAGCCGTTTCCCTCGTCCTTCATGCTGAGCTCCACCGTTCCGGCGGGCTCGCCGTCGATGAATGAGTCGAGCGTAAAGAAGACGTATCCTCCCGCCTGCGACGTGATCTTAAGTGTCGTCACGTCGTATTTTCTTCCCGTGACGATGCTCTCTTCTTCCACGCCCGCCCTTATCTTAAGGTTTTCGGCGAGGCTCTCATAATATCTCGGGTACTCGACGATCTCTCCATTCTCCGTCGCAACGCCGTTGAATATCCGCTCAAAGACGCTCTCCATATAGCTCTCTGTGTAGACCTCCAGAGCCGCCTCTTTCAGAGACGATACGCTGTTGTATTTGTCCGAGATCACCGTGAGGTATCTTACCGGGGCGACGTCGTACTGCGTCGCGTCCTCATCCGTACCGGTATCTTCTTCGTGAGGCAGCCCTTCGCCGAAGAAGATATCGTTCACCTCATAGCTCTTCTGAACGAGAGGCCCCGCGATCTCGATCGCCTGCTCGACCGTCATATCCTCCCTTCCGCAAGAGGAAAAGACCGCGGCAAGCGCCAGGACGGCAATAATGAGAGATAGAATTTTTTTCATACCCTTCACCCTTTTTTGTTTTTATTTGCCGGCCGGTACAGCAGGCAGAAGACCAGGATCCCGTCGAGCACGGCGCAGATGAGGTATATCCACTGATATCCGCTCGCCGCGAGGAAGGCGTAGCCCTGCACCGCGAGGTCGGCGAATACTAAGAGAGTCGCCGGTATTGCGATATAGGGTCTTTCGCGCAAACTTTTTTTGAAGCTCAACGCACAAAGGATCAGAGCCGCGGCAAAGAGCACTGAAAACAGAACGCAGAGCCACGTTCTCCCGCCTTTTCCGTACGTATACGCGAAAGCCATATACTCGGCGAGAGGAGACGGTATCAGCTTTCCGAATATCAGAAGTACCGCAAACGAGAAGGCTGAATACGCGCAAAGGGACGCGATCGCAAATCCCGCCGCGTCGGTCTTTCGGCCGACGCCGTATTCTTTATTCTTCATCGCCGTCGTCTTCAGCCGCTTCGAGGAGACGATCTATTCCTTCGTCGACGTAGGGCGTTTCTCCCTCCGCCGCCGACGGCACGTCAGCGTCCCCGCCTGCCGCGTCCTGCGCGACTTCCGGCGTTTCAGCTTCCGCCTCTGCCGTCTCTTCTTCCTCTTCCTTGTCGGAGAGTTTTTCAGTCGCGGCAAAGTTCATGACCTTCGCGCCGTCGATGAGTCTTATGATCTTGACGCCCGAAGCCGCTCTTCCGTAGATCGGGATATCCTCTACGGGTATCTTTATCATAATTCCCGTGTCCGTGATGAGCAGCACATCCTTCTCTTCGGAAATGACCTTGATGCCGCAGAGAAGACCCGTCTTTTCGCTGAGATTATGACAGATGATACCCTGCGTTCCGCGTCCCTTCGCGTCGAAGTTCGCGGCCTCCGTTCTCTTTCCGAAGCCGTTTTCCGTTATCGTTATGAGCTTATACTTGCTCTGCCATTCTTCCGTGTTGACGATCAGTGCGGCTCCTACCACGTAGTCGCCGTCCTTCAGCTTGATGCCGCGAACGCCGCGCGCAGTTCTGCCGACGACCGAAACGCGGCTCTCGGAGAATCTCGCTCCGCGGCCGTACCTCGTCGCGATCAGGACGTCGCAGTTTCCGTCGGTGCGTGAAACGAAGATCAGCTCGTCTCCCTCGTCGAGGTTGATCGCGATCTTTCCTCCGCGCCTCTGATAACTGTACTCGGATACGGGAGTCCTCTTGATGACTCCGTACTTCGTCACCATCACGAGGTACTCGTGATCCATGAACTCGGGTATCTCGATGACCGTCGTTATCTTTTCGTTTTCGGAGACTTCAAGCAGATTGACTATGTTCGTGCCCTTTGCGTTCGGACCCGCTTCAGGTATCTGGTAAGCCTTCTTTGCAAAAACTTTGCCGAAGTTCGTGAAGAAGAGGAGGGTCGAGTGGGAATTCGTGACGATAACGTTTTCGATGTAGTCCTCTTCCTTCGCCTTCATTGCGGTCTTACCGCGACCGCCTCTGTGCTGGGCGGTGTAAGTCGCGGAGGGCTGTCTCTTGATGTATCCGGCGTTCGTCGTCGTGATGACGCATTCGTGACGCTCAATGAGGTCTTCGATGTCGATCTCGTCGTGAGATTCAACGATGACCGTCTTTCTTTCGTCTCCGTACTTCCTCTTTATCTCGAGAAGATCTTCCTTGATGATAGCAATGATCTTCTCCTTGTCCGCGAGGATCGCGCGAAGCTGTGCTATCGTCTCTCTGAGCTCTGCGAGTCTCGCTTCGATCTTCGCTCTCTCCATACCGGACAGTCTGCCGAGGGTCATGGATACGATCGCCTGCGCCTGCTCCTCGGAGAGCGAGAAGCGTTCCATAAGATTTACCTTCGCGCCCGCGACGTCGGGAGAGTTTCTGATGATGTTTATGACTTCGTCTATGTTGTCTACCGCGATCTGATAGCCGTTGTAGATATGCTCTTCTCTCTCCGCCTTTGCGAGGTCGAACCTCGTGCGGCGCTCGATGACTTCCTCCTGGAAATCTGTGTAGTGCTTCAGTATCTGCTTCAGCGTGAGGGTCTTCGGCTCTCCGTTAACGAGAGCTATCATGTTCACGGCGAACGTGTCCTGAAGCTGAGTGTATTTGTAGAACTGGTTGAGGATGATCTGTCCGTTCGCGTCTTTTCTGTATTCGACGACGATACGAACGCCCTTCTTGTCGGACTCGTCGCGTATCTCCGTGACGCCCTCGATCCTCTTATCCTTTACCTGGTCAGCCATCGTCTTGATGAGCTGAGACTTGTTCACCATGTAGGGGATCTCGGTGATGACGATGCGCCTTTTATCCTCGTTGACCTCCGCCCTCGCGCGGATCATTATCCTCCCGCGGCCGGTCTCGTAGGCGTTCTTTATACCGGACATCCCGTATATGATACCGGCGGTCGGGAAATCGGGGCCTTTTATGTACTGCATCAGCTCTTCGACCGACGCGTCCGGATTCTCCATGAAATAGATCGTTCCGTCAACTATCTCGCAAAGGTTGTGAGGGGGTATGTTCGTCGCCATACCGACGGCGATACCAACCGTTCCGTTGACGAGAAGATTCGGGAAGCGGGACGGAAGGACAGTCGGCTCGTTTCTCGTATAGTCGAAGTTCTGAGCCATGTCCACGACGTCCTTCTCGATGTCGCGCATCAGCTCGTCCGAGATCTTCGCCATCCTCGACTCCGTGTAACGGTAAGCTGCCGGCGGGTCTCCGTCGATCGAACCGAAGTTTCCCTGGCCCTGTATCAGCGGATATCTGTAGGAGAATGTCTGAGCCATTCTGACCATCGTTCCGTATACCGCGGCGTCGCCGTGAGGATGATATCTACCGAGAACGTTACCTACCGTCGTCGCGGACTTTCTGAATCCGTTCGAGCTCGTCAGATTGTCCTCGTACATAGCGTAAAGGATACGTCTCTGACCGGGCTTCATCCCGTCTCTCACGTCGGGAAGTGCGCGGCTCGTAAGAACGGACATCGCGTAAGCGAGGAACGCTCCCTTGACCTGCTCCTCCATATTTATGGGGACTATTTTCTGATCTTCAAATTCAATGTTTCTGTTTTCTTCCAAGGCCTGTCTTCCTTTCGGCCGCCCCCGGCGGCTTCTTTGAATCGTCTTTAATTTTTAAGATATGCGGAGACCTTTTCGGTCGCTATCCTCATAGCTTCCGGAACCGACGCACCGCGCTCGCATCTCTCATAAAGGAATCTTGCGAGATAATAATCTCCCGCTCCTTTGAATCTTTTAATCTCCGTTTTTACCGCGGGGCACTCGAATTTTCCGTCCCGTCCCGCGAAAACGCTTCCGGCCTCTCCGAGCGTACAAAGGACTTCCGTCCCCGTTTTTTCAAAGATGATGGTCGATGCCGCAAGGGCGGAAATCCTGATTTTTTCGTCGCTTCCCGAATCTATCCTGTATCCGGTGATAACGGCGAGCTCCTCTCCGTTCGGCTTTATAAGGTCCGGTCTTCCTTCGAGCCCGTATTTCAAAAGGTCTCCGTCGGCGTCGAGAACTACCGCGTTTCCGGCGCCCTTCGCTTCCAGGGTCAGCCTTTTGTATACGTCCTTCCTGAATCCGGGAGGCGCGCTTCCGCTGATGACGACAGTGTGCTTCTCGCGGTCTTTGATCATCCTGTCGTAGAGAGCGAAGAACTTTACTATCTCGTCAAAACCGATCTCTTCCCCGGGCTCGTTTATCTCCACGTTTTCGGAGAAAGGGGATACGACGGATACGTTTCTTCTCACTCTTCCCTTCGTGCGAAGAGCGAACAGATTGAGATTACTGTCGCGAAGATGAGAGTACATTTCGTCTCCGTCCTTCTGCCCTATGAGGCAGACGACCTTTGAGTCTATCCCGAATTTCATAAGAGCTTTGGAGACGTTTATGCCCTTGCCGCTAAACGACAACTCGCTCATTTCGGCGGCCCGGTTAAGTCCTCCCTCTTTGAAAGGGGAATCGAGTCTGTACGTCTGATCTATCGCTGGATTGAGGGTCACGGTTACGTATTTCATGGCTCTCCTTACGGTTGTATTATCCTTGCTTTTATCAGATATCGAGATTCGTTACGTATTTTGCGTTTGATTCAATGAATTCGCGCCTCGGCTCGACGTCGTCTCCCATTAGGAGGGAGAATACCTCGTCGCACTTCATCGCGTCGTTTATATCTACTTTGAGAATGGTTCTTCTCTCGGGGTCCATCGTCGTTTCCCAGAGCTGTTCGGGGTTCATCTCACCAAGACCTTTGTAGCGGCTCGCCGTCGCTCCCTGACCCATTTCCGCGACCTTCTCGTCTCTCTCCTCGTCCGTGTAGGCGTACGTGTATTTTTTGCCTTTGGAAACCTTGTAAAGAGGAGGCATCGCGAGATAAACGTGCCCTTCTTCTATAAGCTTTCTCATGTGCCTGAAGAGAAGAGTCAGTATAAGTATCTGAATGTGGGAACCGTCGACGTCGGCGTCGGCCATGATGATTATCTTTCCGTAGCGGAGCTTCGAAAGATCGAGGTCCTCTCCGACGCCGCACCCGAGCGCCTGAATTATGTTTCTTATAGATTCTGAGCCGTAAACTTTGTCGAGTCTCGCCTTTTCTACGTTCAGTATCTTTCCTCTCAGAGGAAGGATAGCCTGATAGAGGCTGTCGCGTCCCGTCTTTGCGGAGCCTCCCGCGGAGTCTCCCTCGACGAGGAAGAGTTCAGTCAGCTCAGCTCTCTTTTCGTTGCAGTCCGCGAGTTTTCCCGGAAGGGTCATTCCCTCGAGAGCGCCCTTTCTTCTCGTAAGCTCTCTCGCTTTTCTCGCAGCCTCTCTCGCGCGGCTCGCCGCCAGCGCCTTTTCTATTATCAGTTTTGCTACCGCCGGATTCTCTTCGAAGAACACGGACAGTTTTTCGTTAACTATATTGTCGACGATGACTCTGACCTCGGAGTTTCCGAGCTTCGCCTTCGTCTGGCTCTCAAACTGTGCGTCGGGAAGTTTTACGCTGACGACGGCGCAAATACCTTCTCTCACGTCCTCGCCCGAAAGATTTTTGTCGCTTTCCTTCAGAGCGCCGGTCTTTCTCGCATAGTCGTTTATGACTTTCGTCAGAGCCGTCTTGAATCCAGTCTCGTGAGTTCCTCCGTCGACGGTGCACATATTGTTTGCGAACGTGACTATCGTATCGGTGTAGCTGTCGTTGTACTGAAGTGCAACTTCCGCCGTGATGTCTCCCTTTGTCGCCTTCATGTATATCGGATTCGGGTGCACCATGTTGGAATGCTTCATCGAGTTCAGATATTCGACAAAGGAGATGATACCGCCCTCGTAGCGAAGGACTTCCGACGGATGAGTTCCGTCCTCGTTTTCAACGCGCAGATCCGT
>CADBTH010000141.1 GCA_902797495.1 uncultured Ruminococcus sp. | reverse complement strand
ATCCTTCCGACGATGGACCCCGTCCATCAGATATCCATCATCCCCGCGGGAAGCGCTCTCGGCTACACGCTGAACGCTCCCGAAGAGGACAAATACAGCGTCGACAAGCAGGAACTTATGGAAAAGATCACGATGCTCCTCGGCGGCAGAGCTGCGGAGAAGATAATCTTCGACGATATCTCCGGCGGCGCGTCGAACGACATTCAGAGAGCGCCCGAGATCGCTCACAAGATGGTCATGCAGCTCGGTATGAGCGACGAACTCGGCCCGATCATGTTCGGTACGGGTCAGAGCGAGGTATTCCTCGGCCGCGACTTCACGAGCGGAAGAAACTATTCCGAAGAGATCGCCTCCAAGATCGACAGCGAGATCCATAAGATCATAAGAGACGCTTACGATAACGCGATAAAGCTCCTCAAGGAAAACATCGACAAGCTTCACTTCATCGCGGGTTACCTCGCAAGCCGCGAGGTCATGGACGGCGAACAGTTCCGCCGCGTCATGGAAGAGGAAGGCGTGACGTACGAAGAACTCGACGAGATGGTCGCTGATAAGAAGCGCCGCAGCGAAGAGGAAAACGCCCGCCGTCGCAAGGTGGTCGAAGAGAACGAACGCCGCCGCGCCGAAGAACGCGAAAAAGAGGAAAAGCTCAAGGCCGAGCGGGAAAAGATGCAGGGCATGTCCGGCAGAACCCCCTCGTTCTTCATCGACGATCTTCCGATAGAGAAGGACAAGGATCCCGGGGAAGACAAACCGAACGACGAACCGTCGGACGAAGACGACGGAAAGAAATAAAGGGAATCCCCAAGGCTCATTCCATTCGCCTTGAGGACCCATGAAACAGAACGGCGCCACCGACCGGTGGCGCCGAATTTTTATCTTTCAATATTGGAACGAATAGTTGGGAAGAGAATCGCGTATGGTGTACTTTGCTATCGCGTCGTGATCGACTTCGATTCTGTCGTAGTACGAAGAGATATAGTCGCTGAAGACGGACTCGTAGACCTGCTCCTTGAAGTCGCCGAAGAAGTCCGCGTTCTCCTCTTTGCCGTACGCTCCCTCGTCTGTTTCAAGTCTCTTGATCACGTGAGTCCCGTAATCGGTCTCGACTGTCGCGCTCTCTCCTACCTCGAGCGTGAGCGCGCGGTTTATGAGCTCTTTCGGGATGTTCTTCGTCGTGACGGACAGGTAGTATCCGTTCTCGTATTCCTTGTCCTCGGAATACTTTTCGTACACTTCGTCGAAGTCCGCGCCTTCGGAAAGCTCGTATAAAGCTTCAGTCACGAGACGGTCTTTTTCCGCTTTTGCCGCCTCGTCGAGAGGCGCCATTTTGAAGTTGCCCGACTCGTCGTACGAAGACTTCGATCTGTCGTACTTGTTGTTGATATATATCTGCCTGATCCTGACGTAGTTGTCCTGAAGGAATTTTTCTTTTTCTTCGTCTCCGACCGTGAGGATACCGTTTTCAAATACGTGATTGTAGACGTAAGTCGACTTCAGCTCTTCCAGATATATCTCGAGCAGAAGGTCCGCGTTCACTCCGTAATTGGCCAGCAGTCGGTTGAAGTCGTTGCGGTTTCCGCCGGCGTACGCCTCCTCGAGATCGGATACGATCTCAGATGCCTTTTCGCGGTCTTCGTCCTCTATCGAGAGACCGAACTCGTCGAAAAGATACATCGCGACGAGATTAGACTCTATATAATTGTAAGTCAGGTCGTAGAAGAAACTCTCCGCGGTAGCGCCGTCGCCGAGCTTCATATCCCAGAATTCGTCCGTGTCCTTCGCGTCGGAATACTGTGACATCAGCGCGGCTTTGTAACTGCACATCCAGTACTCGTACATGTGATCCGTTACGCTCGCGTCCCCGAGAGTCATCACCGGCTCTCCTCTGCCCGCCCCGCACGAGGGGACGGCGACCATGCAGACGCATACGAGGATTATAACTAACTGCCTAATCCTTCTCATCAAGCTCTTCCTTTCCGTTATCCGCCGCGTCGCCGGCGGTATATTTTTCATACGACTTGCGGTATTCTTCAGCCGCCTTCATCGCAAAATCGGTGACTTTCATATCCTTCGGTATCTTCAGAGTCGCGCATACCGTGCCGGTGAGGTGGAGATTTGCCGATCCCTTCGGGAAAGCGGATATGAATCCGGTCAGAACGAACGGGTCGGGGCGTTCGGGATAGAACGAGAGAGTTCTGTCGTTCTGGTCTATCTTCGTGATCCCGCACGACGCGCCGACTGCGCGTATGAGAGAGATGCGGCACAGAGATATCACGGGCGACGGTATGTCTCCGAATCTGTCGCAGAATTCGTCCGTGACGTCGTCGAGGTCTTCTTCCGTGCGGATGCGCGCGATCTTCTTGTACATTTCCATTCGCTGACCCGCGTCGGAGATATAGTTCTTCGGTATGAACGCGTCCGCTCTGATCGACACCGCGCACTCCTTCGGGGGCGGCGCGGTCTTGCCCTCTTCCTCGAGTACCGCTTCATTCAGAAGTTTGAGGTACATATCGTATCCTACGCTGTCGATGTGTCCGTGTTGTTCCGCGCCGAGAAGGTTGCCCGCTCCGCGTATCTCCATATCCCTCATCGCGATCTTGAATCCCGCGCCGAACGAGGCGTACTCTTTTATCGCGCGGAGTCTCTTTTCGGAGACTTCGGAGAGGAGCTTCGATCTCGGATAGGTGAAGTAAGCGTACGCTTTTCTCGAGCTTCTTCCGACTCTGCCGCGTATCTGATGGAGCTGAGAGAGCCCGTAACGGTCGGCATTGTCGATGATGAGGGTGTTCGCGTTAGGCACGTCGACTCCGGTCTCGATGATGGTCGTCGATACGAGAATGTCGATATCCCCTCTGACGAGGGAGGACCATATGTCCTCGATCTCGGCTCTGTCCTGCCGCCCGTGACCTACCGCGACTCTCGCGTCGGGAAGCGCGGCTTGTATCTTTGCGGCGACGGCGTGTATGTTGTCGATCCTGTTGTGCAGGTAGAAGACCTGACCGCCGCGTCTGAGTTCCCGCCTCATCGCCTCGAAGAGTATTTCGTCGTCGTGTTCCATGACGTACGTCTGAACGGGGGAGCGAAGCCCGGGAACGTCATCGAGCAGGCTCATGTCGAGTATGCCGCCCATCGCCATGTTGAGAGTCCTCGGTATCGGCGTGGCTGTCAGGGTGAGCACGTCCGCTCCTACGGCGAACTGCTTCAGCTTTTCCTTCTGCGCGACTCCGAAACGCTGCTCCTCGTCAATGATGATAAGCCCGAGCTTGGAGAATTCGACGTCCTTTGAGATCAGCCTGTGAGTTCCGATTATAATATCCGTCTCGCCGCGCTTCAGCTTTCTCAGCGACAGAGCGCGCTGAGAGGGAGTTCGGAAGCGGGAGATCATGTCGACCGTGACGGGGAAACCCCTGAAACGGGCGGAAAAAGTCTGATAGTGCTGGTAGGCGAGGATCGTCGTCGGGACGAGGATGGCGACCTGGTATCCCGAGAGCGCCGCCTTGAAAGCCGCTCTCATCGCGACTTCGGTCTTACCGTATCCGACGTCTCCGCAGATTATCCTGTCCATCGGGAAGCTTTGCTCCATATCCCGCGTGACGTCCGCTATCGCCGCAGTCTGGCTGTCCGTCTCCTCGTACTCGAAGGAATCGGCAAATTCGCGGCTCATCGCGTCGTCCCGGTCGAATCTGATGCCGGGAGTCCTGCGGCGGCGCGCGTAGAGCTCTATAAGCTCTTTTGCCATATCCTTCGCCGCGCTCTTTGCTCTCGCCTTACTGCGGTTCCAGTCCGCGCCACCCATCTTCGAGAGCTTGACCCCTCCGTCCGCCGTGTTGCCGACGTACTTCGAGACCATGGCGAGCTGGTCGACCGGGAGAAACAACTTGTCTTTCCCCGCGTATTTTATATTGACGTAGTCCCTTGAAACTCCGTCTATCGTGAGGTTTTCTATTCCTTCGTAAAGACCTATGCCGTAGATATCGTGAACTACGAAGTCACCCGGCACGAGGTCGTGATAGCTCATTATCGCCTTCGCGTTCTTGCTGCGCCGGCGTTTGACGGTCCGCGATACGCCGCGGCGCGCGCCGCTCTGAGACGAAAAATCGAAGACTGCGATCTTCGCTCTCGTCAGCTCGAAGCCGGACGGGAACGAGCCGTTTATAAGCGCCGTCGGACGGACGCTTTTCTTATCCGACGAGAACACGCCTCCGATATCGGCGCCCGGAACTGCGTCGCGGAGCTTATCGGAATCCGCGAACACGGGAGAGAAGCCCGCGTCGTAAAGTACCTTGAAAAGATTCTTTTCCTCGGCTTCGCCGTCGCAGAAGACGACGTTCATATATTTCGCCTCTCTGTACGCCGAAAGATCCTCGAGAAGATTCGATACGTTCGAGGAATACGAGATCTTGCTCTGAGAAGCAAAATCGAATATCTCTCCGATCGCAACGTCGGGATAGGAGTGGGAGAAAACGTCCGCGAAGAAGGAGGGGACGGTTTTCATTTTTTCGACGAGGGCGTCCCACGGAGAGAGCCATGCAGTCGACGCCGTATGACCGTCTATCTCGCCGGTCGAGAGCATATCTTTTACCGTCTCGTCGAGGAGCGCGGCGCACGCCTTGAGCCTTTCGGAACAGTTCACCGAGTCGCGCACGCAGACCGCTCCCTCGAAGTAGGAGAGAAGTGTGGCGGTATCGCCGTAGACCGAGCCTATATATTTGTCCGCGAAATCGATCGACGACGAGTTTTCGAGCGCGTCGATCTCTGCCTCGAGCGTTTGTTTTGCCGAGGGGTCTTTGACGCGCGCCGAGCGGCGCTTTATCGATCTTGCGACCTCGTCTCTCGCTTCGTCCGTGAAGACTACCTCTTTTACGGGAGGGATCACTACCGCGTCGACGTTTTCCGTCATTCTCTGAGTCATGAAGTCGAACTGCGCCATGCGGTCGATCTCGTCGCCGAAAAGCTCAATCCTCACGGGAAGATCGGCGGGAGGGAATATATCGACGACTCCTCCGCGTATCGCGAACTGCCCGATGCCGTCGACAAGGTCGACTCTCGCGTATCCCGCTTCCGTGAGAGTTTGCGACAGCTCGTCAAGATCTATTTCGGAGTCGGGTGTCAGAACGACCGAATGTAGGTCGAGCACGTCCTCGGGGATCGTCGCCTGAAGGGCGGCTTCAGCTGTCGTGCAGACGACGGTCGGAGCGTCCGTCAGAAGAAGGGTGCAAAGCACGGATAGCCTCTCATGCTCTATGTCATGGGAGGCTGTGATATTATTGAAGTTGAAATCCTTTGCCGGGTAGAACGCAGACGGAACGTCGTAAGAGTTTAAAAAGTCCGAAAGCCTTGCCGCCGCCTTTTCGTCCGGCAAGATGACGAGCATCCGCCGGTAACCCGACTGACCTCCCACGAGGTCCTTCGCGTACGTGAGCGTGAAAAGCTCGAACGAGCCGTCCGAGAGCCCTTCGACGAGCGACGGCCTGAAAACTCCTTTTCCGTACGGTTTGCCCTGCGCGCCCGAAAACAGTTTGTATTCGCGGCACGACCTCAGGATCTCGGGAAGCAGTTCCTTGTTCATCGCATCACCGCTTATTGTAGGCGCCCATGGCGTCCTGAATGTTGCCGCAAATTATTTTTTTCATAACGTCGGGGGAGACCTTCGCGCATTTTGCGATCTCCTTCGCGTCCTCCGCGGGTATCTTTCCGAGCACCCACGAGGCGAGGTCGTATTCGGGAGGCTTCTTTCCGACTCCGATCTTCACTCTCGGAAAAGAGTCGCTCGAGAGCTGCCCGATGATGCTCTTAAGTCCGTTGTGCCCGCCGTCGGATCCCTTTTCACGGATCCTCATTTTACCCGGGTCGAAGTTCACGTCGTCGCAGAAGACGACGATCTTTTCGGGAGGTATCTTGTAGAACGACGCGGCTTCGCGCACGGCGCGCCCGGAGTTGTTCATGAAGGTCGTAGGCTTCATCAGAAGGACTCGCCGCCCCTCGACCTCGACGTCCGCGCCGTACGCCTGAAACTTCAGCGGACGGCACTCGACGCCGTACTCGCGGCAGATCGCGTCTATCGCGGCGAATCCGACGTTGTGGCGCGTTCCGGCGTAATCCGTCCCGGGGTTCCCGAGACCGACGACAAGATATTCCGGCGCGCCGGACGGCACGCGCTTCTTTTCAATTCTTTTGAACAGGTCGAAAATGCTTGCCATGACCGATCCTTTCACAATTTATCTTACTGAAATATAATATCATACTTTTAACTCCCATGCAAGTTTTTGTATATTATTTTTATCCAAAAGGTAAAAAACAATTTATACCTCTTGATGTTTATATAAAAATATACTATAATTGTGTAAAAGAAAGGAGGGGCGGACATGGCGAAAGACAAAAACGGAAAGACCTGCGATAAGACTGTGTTTGAAGATTCCCTCGACGAATATCAGGGCGAAGGCGAAGCCAAGGTCAAAAACGTCAGGAGCGCGAAGAGAAGAAAGACGGTCAACGCTCTCTTCATGGCGGTCATTGGCGTTTGCGCCGCGGTGCTCGTCGTATGCATCGTGCTTATAGCGAGAAATCTGTCCGACAAAGAACGCGGCCGTGAGGTCTACGACGAAGCGGCGGAAAGGTTCGATCCCGAGGCGATACTCGACGAGGACGCGTCTCAGACGGAAGACGACGAGATTCCTCTCTCCCTTTACGAGAAGCTCAAGAAGATGAGCGAGAAAAAGGACGATACGAACGAAGAGAGCGGAGAGTCCGGAGTCAGCCTCGACAACCTGAGAGCAAGTATCACTTGGCTCAAACAGATCAACGACGACGTAGTCGGCTGGATCTACGTTGAGGACACAACGATCAACTATCCGCTGATGAGAAGCACGAACGGAGACGACGACTACTATCTCGATCACGCTTACAACGGTGAGTATCTGTCCGTCGGCTCCATCTATATGGTCTCGAACTGCGACCCCGTGCCGACGAACAATTACAACACTCTCATCTACGGACACAACGTCGTAGGCGGAGCGATGTTCCACGACGTCATGAAGTTCCTCGAGCAGGACTTTTTCGACACGCACAAGGTGTTTATATACACGCTCGACGGAGTATACGTCTATCAGCCGTTCTCGATCTATAAGACGACGAGCGACTACAAATATATCCAGACGCAGTTCTACAACGAGCAGGAGTATCTCGACTACGCGGCGGAGATGAAGAGCAACAGCAGTCTCTATTCCGATCTTTCGATCTCCTCCGGCGATACGATGATAACCCTGTCGACCTGCACGGGTACGGGAGTCGTCAGCAACGCGAGATATTCGCTCCATGCGAAGCTCATAGACTTTATAGGCTGATATGCGCGCGACGGAAAAAATGATCTGTCCCGTCTGCGGCGGCAGGATCGGGATCGAAGACGGCGTTATGTACTGCAGGGGCGGCGAAAGACGCCACACGTTCGACGTCGCCGCGTCCGGATACGTCAACCTCAATCCGCCCGGAAAAGGGAAGAACGCGCACACTGGAGACGACAAATCGATGATATCCGCAAGGGCGAGGTTTCTCGACAAGGGATATTATTCAAGGATATCGGAACGGATAGGGAATGTGATTTCTGCATATGCGGAAAATGCCGGCTCGGACGACCTTTTTATAGTCGACTGCGCGTGCGGCGAGGGATACCATACCTGCAACGTATTAAAGACGGTTGCAGAAAACGGAAAAAGACCGTACGCCGCGGCCTTTGACGCTTCGAAGTACGGGGCTGACCGCGGCGCGAAGCGCGCTTTGAGACTCGGTCTGACGGAAGCATTTTTTGCAGCTGCAAATATTTTTTCTCTTCCGCTCGAAGACGGATGCGCCGATTTCGTTCTGAGTATTTTCGCGCCGATAGCGTGGGACGAGACGGCAAGGATACTGAAGGACGACGGATCGCTTATCGTAGCGTCCTCCGGAGAGCGACATCTGTTTGAACTGAGGCAGGCGCTCTACGACGAGCCGAGAGAGGCGTCGGGGATAGTCCGCCCGTCGGCGGGATTCGTTCCCGTGAGCGAGGAAACTCTGAGCTACAAGACGACGGTGTCCGGAAACGAAGCGGTGAACGATCTGTTTTTCATGACGCCGTTCTGCTATAAGACTTCGAAGCGGGATACTGAAAAGCTGTCGGCGATCGACGAGCTTGAAGTAACTGTCGAAGTCAAGATATCGGTCTTTTCAAAGAAATGCCGAAAGGAAGTTACGGAATGACACTTTCAGTGTGTATACCAATGTACAACGAGAGCGACGCCGTCGAAGGCTGCGCCGCGGAGCTGCTTCGGAAGATGCGCTCCTTCAGCGGCGGGACGGGTAACTCTTTTGAAATAATTTTTTGCGACGACGGCTCGACCGACGACTGCAGGGCAAAAGCTGAGAGGATTGCCGCTGACAACCCGGAAGTCAGGGTCATCGGTTATAAGGACAACAGAGGAAAAGGCTCCGCGGTAAGGGAGGCTGTGTCGTCGTCCCTCGGCGACGCGGTACTGTACACGGACTGCGACCTCGCGTACGGAGCGGATATCATAGGTGACGCGGTCAAGAGGATCGCGGACGCGGACGGGCGTTTTCGCGCCGACGCCGTGATCGGGTCGAGAAACCTCACGAAGGACGGGTACAACGGCTACGGGCTCTTCCGCAAGCTCGCCTCCAAAGCGTATATAAAAGCTCTGTCCGTCATCGGCGGCTTCTCGCTGACCGATTCGCAGTGCGGCTTCAAGATCTTTAAAACCGAAAGCGCGAAAAAGATATTTTCCCTGTGCGAATGCGACGGCTTCGCGTTCGACTACGAAGTCATCCTGATCGCGAATAAACTCGGAATGAAGATCGAAGAGATGCCCGTCAGGATCATCAATCACAGAGAATCGACGGTGCACATGGCGAAGGACAGCGTCACGATGCTGAAGGACGTTATAAAGATCAAAAAGAGAGTCAAAAAGCTCACTTTGCAGAGCGGCGGACGGTGATCATCCGCCGCCTTCTCTTTTTCTCGAAACCGTGAAAAAACACAAAATACTTTACAAATCGGGTCAAATGTTATATAATATTTGCGGATCCCGGAAAAAACGTATTATTCAAAGAGGCTTTTTATGAATAAAAGCAGAAAAGTTTTCGCCGTACTCGCTATACTCTCGGGCCTTATGGCGATCGCCTCCGCGGTCGTCATCACGGCGGTCATGCTCATACCGACCGTACAGATAAGGCTCCGCACGTTTTACCTGTCTCTCGCGTCGATCGTCGTGTTCGCCGTGCTCGTGGTTATATTCACCTGCAAGGCGATAACGAACGAAAAGACGAAGAACGTGATAGTCAAAACTACGATGATATGTACGTTCGTCGTATATCTTATAACGTATTTCGGATTTTTGTTCCTCATCAAAGCGTATTCGAATCACGATCTGTTTTCGTTCTCTTACAACAGAAACTGGCTCAAGGACGCGCTCCCCGGGCTGATACCGCTGAAGACCACGGCGAGGGAGATCTACCAGACCGTGCGCGGAAACAGAGCGTTCTCGAGGACCGTACTCGAGATCGGAGGAAACATGCTGGCGTACGTTCCGCTCGCGTTCTTCCTGCCGGCGATGTTCAAGAGCATGAGACACTTCGATTCCTTCCTGCCGGTCATAGTCTTCATCAGTGCGGCGACCGAGATATTCCAGGGAATGTTCCGACTCGGCTCGTGTCAGACGGACGACTTCATTCTCGGAGTCTGCACGGCGTGCATAGTATTCTACATACTCAGAAGACCCAAAGTGATAAAGTACCTCGACAGCAAGCACATATATTTCTGATAAAAGATGAGCAAGGTTTTTTGGAAAGGCGGAACGCTTCTCGGACCTCTCCCGCCCGTCATGGTGACGTGCGGAGACATGGAGAATTCGAATATAATAACCGTCGCCTGGACGGGTATCGTAAACAGCGATCCTCCGAAGACGTATATATCGTTACGTCCCGAAAGGTATTCGTACGGGATAATAAAGGACTCGGGTGAGTTCGCGATAAATCTGACGACGACGCATATCGTCAAGTGGGCGGATTATCTCGGCGTACACACCGGACGGAAGATAGATAAATTCAAGAAGAGCGGACTTACGAAGGAGCGGGCGAGGGAAGTTTCGTGTCCTCTTATCGCGGAGAGCCCGCTCTCGCTCGAGTGCCGTGTGACGGACGTCGTGCCTCTCGGTACTCACGATATGTTTCTCGCCGATATAGTGTCGGTCGACGTCGACGAAGAGTTGATCGATCCGTCGGGAAGGCTCAGACTTGAAAAAGCAAACCTCGCGGCGTTCGCTCACGGCGAGTATTTCGCGCTCGGACGAAGCCTCGGAAAGTTCGGCTTTTCCGTCGCGAAAAAGAAAAAAAGACCCGCGAACGGGACTAAAAAGAAAAAATGACGTGATCGGCGGAGATCCGCCGCGGAGCAAATTATGGATAAAAGAGAACTGCCGGTAGCCGTTTTCGATTCGGGACTCGGCGGTATTTCGGTGCTGAGACGGATATGTCAGATGCTGCCGGAAGAGAAGTATATATATTTCGGAGATTCGGCGAACGCACCGTACGGCGAGAAGAGCCGCGAGTGGATACTCGACAGGTGCCGTGCGATCTGCGAGGACTTTCTCGAAAGAGGAGTAAAAGCTCTCGTCATCGCCTGCAACACCGCGACGAGCGTTGCGGCGGAGGAACTGCGCGGGAGGTATCCCGAGCTTCCTATAATCGGGCTCGAGCCGGCTCTCAAACCGGCGGCGGAGAACGGGGCGGACGGAGCAGTCGTCGTCATGGCGACTCCCGTGACGCTCGCCGGAGAAAAGTTCAGCGCGCTCCTTGAGCGCTTCAGCGAACGGCGCGAGATCATCCTGATGCCGGCACCGCGCCTCGTGAGATTCGTCGAGGACGGGGTATACGGGGGAGACGAAATCGGCGAATACCTGACGGAGCTCTTCGCTCCTTATTCGGGTAAAAAGATATCCTCCGTCGTTCTCGGATGCACCCATTTTCCGTTCGTGAAAGACGCGATCGCGAAGGTCGCGCCGGGCGCGGAATTTTTCGACGGCGCTTTCGGAACGGCGAGGGAGACCGTCCGCAGACTGACGGAGAAGGACCTTCTGAGCGTTGAGTGCGACGGATACGTTCAGATGGAGAACAGTCTCGCGGGAGACGCGGTCATCGACCGTTCGTGGGAGCTGTTCGAAAGAAAACTGTAAAATAAGGGCGGTCAGACCAGACCGCCCTTTTCACTTATTACAGTTCTATCAGTTCCTTCGGAGCCGCCGTAAGGTTTACGGCGCCGCCGGGTGTTATGTGTACCATATCCTCGATCCTGCATCCGTAAAGTCCTTCGACGTAGATGCCGGGCTCTACCGTTACGATCTCGCCCGCGTGGAGGACAAGGTCTTCAGGAGACTTTGGCGACAGATTCGGGAGCTCGTGGATAAGGAGCCCGACTCCGTGTCCGAGGGAGTGCCCGAAGCATCCCTTGTATTCTGTCGAATCGATGATATCGCGCGCGATCTTGTCCATCTCGCGGTTCTTGGCGCCTTCCGTGATGACGTCGAGAACGGAGGTCTGCGCCTTCAGAACGGTGTTGTAAAGATCTTTCATTTTTTCGTCCGCTTTTCCGATGACGACCGTTCTCGTCATATCGGAATGGTAACCTTCGATCGTCGCTCCGAAGTCGAGCGTGAGGAATCCGCGTTCGAGCTTTACGTTTCTCGGAACGCCGTGAGGACTCGACGAATTCGTTCCCGATACCGCGATCGTCTCGAAGCTGATGTTCTCGGCTCCGCCGCGCTTCATAAGATACTCGAGCTCCGCCGCGACTTCCTTCTCCGTCATATCGTACCTGATCCTGCCGAGCAGCTCCTCGAGCGCCGCCTCCGCGATGCGCTGAGCTTTTACGATGCACTCGACCTCGTCCTCGGTCTTCGTGATCCTGCGCGCGTTCATGACCTTGGCGGCGGGCGCCATTTCGGCGTCCTTTATGACCTCTTTCAGCTTGCTGTAGTGGCTGAAGGTCATGTTGTCTTCTTCGAATCCGAGAGTCCTGACTTCGTTCTCCGTGACGAGCGCGGGCAGGTATTCGGTCTCCGCCGTCGTCGGCATTATGACCTCGAAGCCTTCGCGGACTTCGCGCTTCGCCGCTTCGATATATCTGAAATCAGCGAAGACGTACGACTTGTTCTTCGTTATCAGCACCTGTCCGTCGGGATTGTTGAATCCGCAGGCGTAGCGGTGGTTTTCGGCGGAAGTGAGGTAGATCGCGTCGATCCCCTGCTTTTCCATCTCCCGTTTGATCAGTTCGAGTCTTGTCATATATATAACCTCCGTGTGAATAATTATCGTCTCATTTTTCCGCGCTCTCTTTAAGAAGCCGGAATTTTTTCATATAAGGTCTCTCGACCCATCTCTTGAATCTGAAAAACAGCGACTTTTTGTCCTTTATCGGCGGTACGATCAGAGCGCGTATACCGGCGCGGTGCGCGGCGAGAGCGTCCGTCAGGAGCTGGTCGCCGAGAAAGACCGTTTCGTCCTTTCCGCATCCCGCCTCCTTCATTGCGAGGAGAAGGTACTTCGCCGACGGCTTTTTTACGTTCGCGTATCTGCGGCAGGAAAGGTTTTTACAGAAGCGTTCGACTCTGTCCTCTTTGTTGTTCGAAACGAGAGTCAGCGAGACGCCGGCGTCCGACAGAGCTTTTACCCATTCGACGACGTCCTGCGGCGCGTTGAGGTCTTCGTAAGGCGCGAGCGTATTGTCTATGTCGCTTATCACCGCTTTAGCGCCGAGCGACGAGAGAAGAGCCGGTGTCACGTCGCGGAAAGACGCGAAAGTGTAGTCCGGCATCAGCTTTTTTTCGAGCAGCATACGGGCGCCTCCTTACTTGAAATACAAACGTATTGTATCACAAAGGAATCCATCTTTCAATACCTTTGAATCAAATTTGACTCCGCGCCGCGACAAAATATTATTCTATTATTTGTTACAATTAATACGTAGAAACGTTACCGGAAAAATGATATTATATAATAGGGAAAGGGGAGATCGTAATGATCAGAAGAAAACTCGCCGCTTTTATGTACGGCAGATACGGCTCTTTCGGGATCGACAGCCTCAATATGTTTCTGATAGCCGCCGGATTGATACTCTATATCGTCGGAGCCGTCGTCCGCGGAAGGATAGCGAGCGCTGTGATCTTTGCGGTCCAGACCGCCGCCTACGTTTATCTCATATTCCGGTTCCTGTCAAAGAATATAACCGCGCGCAGGAAAGAGAACGACAGATTCCGCGCTCTTTTCTCACGGGTAAAAGGGTGGTTCGGACTGCAGAAAAACAGGATCCGCGACCGCGGGAAATTCGTATACAAGAAGTGCCCGGAGTGCGGCGCCGTTCTGAGACTTCCGTACTCAAAGGGAGAGCATACCGTAAGATGTCCGAAGTGCCAAAACAGATTCGGAGTGAAAAACGGCTGAATTATCACCGTATAAACAGTTTATTAATTATATATTAATAAAAACTTTCATATTGGCACTTGAAAAACCGAGCGGAATAGTATATAATAAAGTGTACAATAATTTATTCTGCGAAAGGAGTTGTTCCCGTCGGCTCAGCCGGGGAACGATACATCTATGGTAGTAGCCGGAAGTTTTAAAAACGGCGTTACGTTCGACATGAACGGCAACGTAATGCAGGTAATCGAGTTTCAGCACGTCAAGCCCGGAAAAGGCGCGGCGTTCGTTCGTACGAAACTGCGCAACGTCATCACCGGTGCAGTGACTGAAACGACGTTCAACCCCACCGATAAATTCGAGGACGCAAGAGTAGACCGCAAGGAAATGCAGTATCTCTACAGCGACGGCGAGCTCTATTATTTCATGGACATGGAAACGTACGAGCAGATCCCGCTCAACGCGGATAAGCTCTCCGATAACTTCAAGTTCGTCAAGGAAGAAATGATCTGCACGGTCAAGTCCTACAAGGGCAACGTCTTTGCGGTAGAGCCTCCGATGTTCGTCGAACTCGAGGTGGCCGATACGGAACCCGGCGTTAAGGGCGATACGGCTCAGGGCGGCTCCAAGTCTGCGACGATGGAGACCGGCGCGGTCGTCAGAGTTCCTTTCTTCATCTCCACGGGAGAGAAGATCAGGATCGACACGAGAACGGGCGAGTATCTCGAAAGAGCGTAAGGCGTCATCAGATACGATCAATTAAAAGAAAGGCTGAATATATATGACACTCAGTGAAAAGCAGGCATACCTCAAGGGTCTTGCCGACGGAATGAAACTTGACGCGGAATCCGACGAGATCAAGCTCATAAACGGCATCATCGATCTT
>CADBTH010000140.1 GCA_902797495.1 uncultured Ruminococcus sp. | reverse complement strand
TTACAGCGGCGGGACGACCCGCCGCTGTTTTAATGCGCAAATATTTTGACGATCTTATCCGCCGCCGCAGCCGTTTCCTCCGCGTCGCCGAAGGTGGAAAAACGAAAGTATCCCTCTCCGCTCTGTCCGAATCCCGCACCGGGCGTGCCGACGATCTCTGCCTCGTTCAGAAGAAAATCGAAGAACTCCCAACTTCCCATGCCGTCGGGGCACTTCAGCCAAACGTAAGGCGCGTTGCGCCCTCCGCAGTAAGGGACGCCGGCTTTGTCGAGAGCGCTCATCAGCGCCTTCGCGTTTTCTTTATAAACAGAAATGTTTTCTTTTATCTGCCGCTGTCCCTCCTCCGTGAAGACGGCGGCGCCGCCTTTCTGGATTATATAGGATACCCCGTTCGTCTTCGTCGTTCTGTTTCTGACCCACATATAGTTGAATCTCATGCCGCGGCGGGAGAGCTCCTTCGGTATCAACGTGTAGCCGAGGCGCGTACCGGTAAAGCCCGCGGTCTTGGAGAGGGAGCAGATCTCGATAGCGCACTCTCTCGCGCCGTCGATCTCAAAGATGCTGTGCGGAACGTCTTCGTCCTCGATGAACGCCTCGTACGCGGCGTCGAAAAGGATGACGGAGTCAGTTTCGTTTGCGAAATCGACCCACGTTTTGAGTCTCTTCCGGTCGAGCGCGGCGCCCGTGGGATTGTTCGGGGAGCAAAGATATATGATATCCGCCGTCGCCGCGTCCTCCGGCTCGGGGAGAAATGAGTTTTCCTCAAAGGTCGGAAGACGGACGATCTTCCTCCCCGCGATGATATTTGCGTCGACGTAGGCGGGATAAGCCGGCTCGGTTATCAGAACGGAGTTCGAAGAGTCAAACAGATCGAGTATATCCCCGAGCTCGTCGCTCGCTCCGCTCGACACGAATACCTCGTCGGGTGAGAGCGCAACTCCCCGTTTTGCGTAGTGAGAGGCTATCGCCTCGCGAAGAAAAGACGCGCCCGCCTCCGGCATATAGCCGTGAAAGGTTTCCTTTTTCGCCTGATCTTCCACCGCCTCGTGAAGCGCGTTGATGACCGCCCCGCAGAGGGGAAGGGACACGTCGCCTATCCCGAGGCGGAGCAGTTTTGCGCAGGGATGCGAATCGAGGTGCGCGGCGACTTTCTTCGAAATGTTATAGAAAAGATACGAGTCCTTGAGAAACGCGTAGTTCATATTGGGCTTCGTCATATTTCAGCCTCCCCCTCGTAGACTGTCTCGGCGGGGCCCGTCATCGTGATATCGAAGTCTTTTGAGACGGAGATCTCAAGTTCTCCTCCGTCGAGCGCGACTGTGACCGGAGCGTCTTTTCGGCAAATGCCGAGAGATGCGGCGGCGGCAGCCGAGGCGCACGCTCCCGTCCCGCAGGCGAGGGTCACGCCGCTCCCGCGCTCCCAAACGCGCATACGGAGCTTGTCGTCCGATATCTTTTGAACGAATTCGACGTTTACCCTTCTCGGGAAGGTCTCGTGCTTTTCGATCATGGGACCGAGGGCTTCGAGCGGGACGTTTTCAACGTCGTCTGTGAAGACGACGAAGTGGGGGTTGCCGACGGAGACGGGTGTGCCCGATACCGTGCCGAAAGGGAGTTCGAGCGCGAGCTCTTTTCCGACCGCCGCGCGTCCCATGCCGACCGAAACGCGAGTCACTCTTCCGTCCTCGACTGTCAGAGAGAGCGTTTTGATACCGGAAAGAGTCTCGACGGTAAGGTGAGTTTTGTCCGTATATCCCTTGTTGTAGACGTATTTTCCGACGCATCTGATACCGTTACCGCACATCGCCGCCTCGCTCCCGTCCGCGTTGAAGATACGCATCTTAAAATCCGCGACGTCGGACGGGGAAATATATATCATGCCGTCAGAGCCCGCACCGAAGTGGCGGTCGGACAGTTTTGTGCAAATGTCGATTATATTATCGGGCACGCCTCCCCACACATAAAGATAGTCGTTCCCGAGCCCGTGCATTTTTGTGAAGCGCATCTATTTCTCCTTCTTTCCCGATCTTGCGAACGACGCGCCGACGAAGCCGAGGAAGAGCGGATGAGGCTTGTTCGGGCGGGATTTGAATTCGGGGTGGTACTGGACTCCGACGAAGAAGTCACGCTCCGTCAACTCAACGGTTTCAATAAGCCGTCCGTCGGGGGAGACGCCGCTGAGGGTCAGACCTGAGTTTTGCAGCGTCTCTCTGTAATCGTTGTTGAATTCGTATCTGTGGCGGTGGCGTTCGCTGATGACGTCGCTGCCGTAGCACCTTTCCATCGTCGTACCGGGTGCTATAACGCATGGATACGCGCCGAGGCGGAGAGTCCCGCCTTTATCGACGTCGTCGCTCTGCCCGGGCATAAAATCGATAACTTTATTGCGGCATTGCTCGTCGAACTCTCCCGAGTTCGCGTCGGAGATACCCGCGACGTTCCTCGCGTACTCGATGACCGCTATCTGCATACCAAGACAAATGCCGAAATACGGGATCCCGTTCTCCCTCGCGTATTTCGCGGCGAGTATCATCCCCTCGATCCCGCGGCTGCCGAAGCCGCCGGGGACGATGACGCCGTCAAGACCCGAAAGAATGCCCTCCGCGCTCTCGGCGGTTATCTCCTCCGAGTCTATCCAATGTATGCGAATGTGGGTGTTGTAGTGATACCCCGCGTGACGCAGCGCCTCCGCGACGGAGAGGTAAGCGTCGTGAAGACCGACGTACTTTCCGACGAGACCGATATCCGTGTAGTAGGGACGGCTCTTGATGCGCTCGACCATCGCGCTCCATTTTTCAAGGTCGGGAGGCGGCGCGTCGATACCGAGCTCGCGGCAGACGACGTCGGAAAAGTTCGACGCTTCAAGCATCAGCGGCGCTTCGTAGAGATTCGGCAGCGTGATGTTCTCGATGACGCAGTCGGGCTTTACGTTGCAGAAAAGGGAGATCTTGTCGAAGATCGATCTTTCAAGCGGCTCGTCACAGCGCAGGATGATTATATTCGGGTTGACTCCCATCCCCTGAAGCTCCTTGACGGAGTGCTGAGTCGGCTTCGTCTTGTGCTCCTCGGAGCCGTGGAGGTACGGAACGAGAGTCACGTGGATGAAAAGGCTGTTTTCCCGCCCGACCTCGAGCGAGATCTGCCGCACCGCCTCGATGAACGGCTGAGACTCGATATCGCCGATAGTTCCGCCGATCTCCGTGATAACGACGTCAGCGTCGGAGTGGCGTCCGACGTTGTAAACGAAATTCTTTATTTCATTAGTGATGTGGGGGATTACCTGCACCGTCGAGCCGAGGTATTCGCCGCGGCGCTCCTTATTCAGAACGTTCCAGTAGACCTTGCCCGTCGTGAGGTTGGAGTAGCGGTTAAGATCCTCGTCGATGAATCTCTCGTAGTGACCGAGGTCGAGGTCGGTCTCCGCTCCGTCCTCCGTTACGTAGACCTCGCCGTGCTGATAAGGGCTCATAGTTCCCGGGTCGACGTTGATATAAGGGTCGAGCTTCTGAGCGGCGACCTTCAGTCCGCGCTCCTTCAGAAGACGTCCGAGGGACGCGGCGGTGATGCCCTTGCCGAGTCCTGAAACGACGCCGCCTGTTACGAATATATACTTTGTCATCTTTCTCATCTCCTCATTCTTCTATGGTGCTATTCCGGCAAACAGATACCGATCTGCGGATCAAAAGAGGGCATCGGTTTCAACTTGAACCCGTTCAAGCGATGCAACTCGTCGATTTTTTTCTTTTTCAAGGGGTCGTCGATATGTCCCGTGCGGATATACCGGTCGAGTTCTTCATAAGTGAAGCCGAGATTATCTTCATCTGTTTTGCCTGACAGCCCGTCGATCGGCACTTTTTCGATCAGGCGCTCTGGGAGACCGAGGACCTTTCCGACGGCTTTTACTTCCTGTACCGTCAAGTGAGAGCACGGGCTGAAATCTCCCGCACCGTCGCCGTACCTGGTCGCATATCCTACCCAGTCCTCCGAAAGATTGCAGGTGTTCGCCACGCGGCCGTTATGACTTTGCGACACCGCGTAGAGCGTTGCCATGCGGATGCGCGCCGGGAGGTTGATCCTGCTCTGTTCCGAAAGTTCGAACGGAATGCTTCCGGTCAGCCCGTCTACCGCGTTTTTGATATTGACTTCGTAATGCCTGATCCCGAGATGATCTACCAAAAGCCGCGCCGCGTCAATATCCGCCTGAATCCCGTTCGGCATCAAAACTCCGATAACACGGTCAACGCCCAACGCCTTAACGCAAAGGGCGGATACGACCGAGCTGTCTTTTCCGCCGGAAATACCGACGACCGCGTTGCACTCAGAGCCGTTTTCCGAAAAGAAATCCCTGATCCATCTGACGCATTCTTCACATACGCCCTCCGCGTCGAACGGGATTTGCTCTGTATCCCTTTTTTCTCTTTCTTTGCTCACGTCACACCTCGCATGGTTATTTTCCGCTGTCGCCGTAGTTGGAGAGAACTCGCGCCGACGGGTCGTCGACGTCGCATCCTTCCCATGACTTGTTCGGCATCCAGAAGTCTTTTATCATTTCGCTCTGCCCGGGATAGTATTTTTCAAATAGCTCGCGGTAGAGAAGGGATTCTTTTGTAAAGGGTCGTGCGTGGCTGTATTTCATCCGAAGCGTTTCGTATTCTTCGTCTGAATACTGCGCCTCCGCGTACTCCTTCAGATAGTCCACCATCGAGTGACCGACGGCGTCCGAGAATGCCGCTTTTTCACGCCAAAGAATGGAGTCCGGCAGATATCCGAGTCCCTCGAAGGCGTGGCGGAGAAGATACTTTCCTTTGCCGTATACGTTCATCTTTATAGCCGGGTCGAGCGACATGACATAGGACGCGAAATCGAGATCACCGAAAGGCACTCTCGCCTCGAGCGAGTTGACAGAGATGCATCTGTCCGCTCTGAGCACGTCGTACATGTGAAGCTCACGCACCCTCTTTTCGGCTTCTTTCTGAAACTCCTCCGCGCTCGGCGCGAAGTCCGTGTACTTGTAGCCGAACAGTTCATCCGATATCTCGCCCGTCAGAATGACGCTGATATCGGTTGTTTCATGGATCGCTTTGCATACGAGATACATTCCGCAGCTCGCGCGGATCGTCGTGATATCGTACGTTCCGAGCAGGTGTATCACGTCTTCAAGGGACGAGATCACCTCGTCCGACGTCATATAGACCTCGGTGTGATCGGCTCCGATATAGTCCGCGACCTGCCTTGCGTATTTTAAATCTATCGCGTCCTCGCTCATTCCGATTGCGAACGTCTTTATCGGTTTATCGAAACACTTTGCAGCTATCGCGCAGACGAGGGAGGAGTCGAGCCCTCCCGAGAGGAGGAAACCGACCTTTGCGTCGGCGACGAGCCGCTTTTCTACGCCGCGGATCAGCTTTTCGCGGATGGTTTTGCAGGCAGTCTCAACGTCGTCGCGGCAGACTTCGTCGACTCTTGATATATCGCGGTAGCAGATAAACTCTCCGCCCTTGTAGTAGTGACCGGGAGGGAAAGGCGTGACCTTTTCGCACAGTCCGACGAGGTTTTTCGCCTCGCTCGCGAATATGATAGTTCCGTTTTTATCGTACCCGTAGTAAAGCGGTCTGATTCCGAACGGGTCGCGCGCGGCGATATACCCGCCGCTTTTCCCGTCGTAGATCACCATCGCGAATTCCGCGTCGAGCTTTGAAAACATTTCGACGCCGTACTCAAAGTACATCGGAAGGATTATCTCACAGTCGGAATCGCTCTTGAAAGCATATCCCTTTTTCTTCAGCTTTTCCCTTTCCGCCTCGAATCCGTAAAGCTCGCCGTTGCAAACGACAAGGCTTCCGTCAAGCTCAAACGGCTGCATGCCCTCCGGCGTCAGCCCCATGATCGAGAGACGGTGAAAACCGAATACGCCCTCGCCCGCGGGGAGGACGCGGCTGTCGTCCGGCCCGCGGGATTTTGTTTCCATGAAACCTTTAGTAAAAGAGTATAAGTCGGCGACTTCGCCGCAGTAACCTATGATCGAGCACATAAAAATCTCCTATTCGACGTCCTGCAAAGCGTCATATCCTTCCTCTCCGGTGCGTACCTTAACTACGTTTTCTACGTCGTAAACGAATATTTTTCCGTCGCCTATATGACCGGTATAGAGCACTTTCTTTGCAGTTTCGATCACGTCG
>CADBTH010000139.1 GCA_902797495.1 uncultured Ruminococcus sp. | reverse complement strand
GCCTTCCCAAACGGCGACCATCTTCTTTACCGTCGCCCAAAAATCGCCCTTTACGATATAGCTGTCAAGCTCGAAAAGAACGTAATAGAGTCTCGCGCCGATAACGCCGAAGATGACTGTGAAGATAGCAAGATCGATCACGTCGTCCGTCTTTATCTTTTCGTATCTCGCCCTTGAGAGTATGTAAAGGACTGCAAGTATCATTCCGATACAGATCAGTATCCCGTACCATCTCACATCTCTTCCGAAGAGTCTGAACGCGGTCTGATCGAGCGAAAACGGCCCGATGCCGAGGCCGGGAAAAGCGACGGTTTCGGAAGCAATTAACTGTAACATAACGCTACCTCTCGAAAATAAGATTTATTCTGCGTTTTCCCAGTTGTGATACACGTCCTGAACGTCGTCGTTTTCCTCGAGCTTCTCAAGAAGGATATTCATATTCTTGATATCGTCCTCAGACTCGAGAGTGATATAGGACTGAGGGATCTTGTCGAGCTCCGCGGATTCGATCTTGTAACCCGCCGCCTCGAGCGCGTCCTTTACGAAGTCGAGGTCGTCGGTCTCCGTATAGATCTCGAAAACGCCGTCTTCAGACGCGAAATCCGCGGCTCCCGCCTCTAGAGCGGTCTCCATCAGAGCGTCCTCGTCGATATCTCCGTCCTCGTTCGTTATAATGATAACGCCCTTATCGTCGAACATAAATGAGACGCATCCGGTCTGACCGAGGTTTCCGCCGTACTTGTCAAAGTAGTGGCGCATCTCGGACGCCGTTCTGTTGCGGTTGTCAGTCGCCGTCTCAACTATGACCGCGATACCGGAGGGGCCGTATCCTTCGTACGTGATCTCTTCGTACGCAACTCCGTCCGCGCCGCTCGCCTTTTTGATCGAGCGCTCGATATTGTCGTTAGGAACGTTCAGGCTCTTTGCCTTTGCAATGAGATCCTTGAGCTTGCGGTTTACATTCGGATCGGGGCCGCCCGCTCTGACGGCGATGGCGATCTCCTTGCCGATCTTGGTGAAGACCTTCGCTTTCTGAGCGTCAGTCTTCTCTTTCTTGTTTTTGATGTTATTCCATTTTGAATGTCCTGACATACTGTATACCTCAATTTAAATTTTTTCGGGTGTCTTAAGGCAGATCAGATGAAGGGCGCTCTTTAGCACCGTTCCCGCAGCGGCTGTGAGACGAAGTCTGGTCGAACGCACCTTCTCATCCTCCGCTCCGAGAATCTGACAGTTGTGATAGAATCTGTTGAACGCCGTACATACGTCGATCGCGTACCTCGTGATAACGGAGGGCTCGTAGTCGGCAAGCGCCGTCTCGACGCGCTCCGGAAACATTGACAGTACCTTGAGCAGATCAGCTTCGGACTTATCGGTGATGACCGCCTCCGAAGCTCTGTCGAAGTCTCCCGCTTTCGAGAGAACGCTGCACGTTCTCGCGTAAGTGTACTGAGCGTACGGGCCTGTGTTTCCTTCAAAGCTGAGAGCCGCGTCCATATTGAAGTTTATATCCTTGATCCTGCTGTTGAAGAGATAATGGAATACGACGGCGCCTACTCCGACCGCTTCCGCGACCTCTTCTCTGTTTTCAAGATCCGGATTCTTCTCGTCCATCACGGCGTTGACTTTTTCTATCGCGGTAGCGAACAGGTCTCGAAGAAGAACAACGTCGCCCTTTCTTGTCGCGAGTTTTTTTCCGTCAATACTGACAGTGCCGTACGGGACGTGAACAAGTTGTTTATACCAGTCGTAACCCATGAGCTCAACTACTTTGAACCACTGAGAGAAATGAAGGATCTGCTGAGCTGAGGTGACGTAAATACACTTGTCAAATCCGTAAGTCTTTTTTCTGTATACCGCGGCGGCAATATCTCTTGTCGGATAGAGCGTTCCTCCGTCGCTTCTGAGTATAAGACACGGTGGCATTCCGTATTCGGAGAGATCGACGATGGACGCGCCGTCGTCTATCTTGAGAAGTCCGGACTCGCGCAGCTTTTCGACCTGCTCCGGCATTTTATCGGTGTAAAAACTTTCGCCGTTATAGCTGTCAAACGTGATGCCGAGCTGACGGTAAGTGACCTCGTACTCTTTAAGGCTGAGCTCGACGAGCCGCTTCCAGATCTCGGTGTTTTCGGGGTCGCCGTCTTCGAGCTTCTTCGACTCCGATCTTGCGACGTCTTCGAGCGAGGGATCCTTTTCAGCCTCTTCGTGGAACTTCACGTAAAGAGCAACTGTCGCGTTAACGCCCTCTTTCTCGATAGTTTTCTCATCGCCCCAAAGCTTGTACGCGGCGATCATTTTTCCGAACTGCGTTCCGAGGTCGCCGATATAGTTGATACCTATGCACTTGTATCCGCAGAACTCGTGGATAAGTTTCAGCGAGTGACCGATTACAGTAGAGCCGAGATGACCGATATGGAAAGGCTTTGCGAGGTTGGGAGATGAATAGTCGAGAACAGCGGTCTTTCCCTTGCCGATCTCGTTAGATCCGAATTTCTCACCCTTTTCCTCGATCTCTTTGAGGACGGATGAGGCGAGGTATTCGTTCGATACCTTGAAATTCAGGTAGCCGCCCGCGCAGTTAACGGACTCAACGGAGTCGCCGTAGTCGCATTTCGCAAGTTCGCCCGCAATCAGCGGGGGGGCTTTGCGGAAGAGTTTTGCAAGCTTGAAGCACGGAAGCGCGACGTCGCCCATCTCGGGGTCGGGCGGATACTCGAACATATCTTTAAAATCGACATCCGAAAGGTCGGCCTCCGGAAAAGACTCCGCCGCGGCAAGCTTCAGCTTTTCGGCGAGAGCCGCTTTGAAATTATTCATATTGATGGACCTCTTAAGTTATATGCTCATACGAGCGGCAGCTGAGTGTCGCTCTTTTCGGCGACTCTTGCCGCCTGCTTGTCGAGCAGATTATGTATACGTTTTACGGGGTTGAGGAGCGAGCTGATCGATTCGTCATGGTTGAGCGTGTCGATCAGGTAAGCTACGTATTTGCACATATTGACCTGTGTGAACCACTCTTTCTGAAGGAGTTCGTCGGGAGCGTAAACGAGGTTGGTCGAGAAGATCTGAGTGAACAGTCCCTCGTTGTAAGCCTTCTCGATCGCGTCGTATCCGTTCGAGAAAAGGGCGAACGTGAGGAAAAGGAATATTCTCTTCGCGCCTTTTTCCTTGAGCTGGAGACATACGTCGAGGACGGATTCGCCGGAAGAGAGCATGTCGTCTACGACGATGACGTCCTTGTCCTTGATATCCTTGCCGAGGTATTCGTGAGCCTCGATCGGATTCTTTCCGTTTACGATAACGGAATAGTTTCTTCTCTTATAGAACATACCGAGCTCGATTCCCATGACGGAAGCGTAGTACATACTGCGGCTCATTGCGCCCTCGTCGGGGGATATGACCATGATATCGTCCTTGGAAAGACTAATATCGGGGTACTTCTTGCACAGAGCCTTGAGCATCTGGTAAGTGGGACGGACGTTGTCGAATCCACTCAGAGGGATGGAGTTTGAAACTCTGGGATCGTGAGCGTCGAAAGTGATTATATTGGAGACTCCCATGTTGACGAGCTCCTGAAGAGCGAGCGCGCAGTCGAGAGATTCTCTCGTAGTGCGCTTGTGCTGTCTGCCCTCGTAGAGCATGGGCATGATAACGGAGATCCTTCTCGCTTTACCGCCTACCGCCGCGATGATGCGCTTCAGATCCTGATAATGGTCGTCGGGGCTCATCGGGACTTCTTCCCCGTACATCTTGTATCTGACGTAATGATTGAAAATGTCCGTGACGATATAGAGGTCGTGTCCTCTCATCGAGTCGTGAACGATAGCCTTCGCCTCGCCCGAACCGAATCTCGGGCAGTCAGCCTGCATGAGGTAAGTCTCCTCGTCGCCGTGACGTCTCCACTCGCGAAGATAGCTGTCGACTTGAGCGACAAAATCCTCGCAGCCTCTCATGCCGATAACGCCGAGTTCTCCGTATAATGCTCCCATAATTCTTCCCCCAAAATATGTAAATTAAAATGATTAGCCGTTTATGATATTACAGAATTTATCGTAAGCTGCGTCCCATGCGCCCTTCGCGCCGGTATCCGGCTCGTAAGTCGCAACGTCGAACGATCTTCTTATGATCTCTCTCGCCTCGGCGACGTCCTTGATCTCGCCGCAGGCAATGAGCTGCATCGCAACGTTGCCGAGAGCGGTCGCCTCGACGGGACCCGCGGACACGGTCTTTCCCGTGCAGTCAGCAGTCAGACGGCAAAGGGTCTTCTCTTTCGTTCCTCCTCCGACGATATTTATCGAATTGTATTTCTTGCCGCAGAGCTCTTCGAGCCTCTCGGCGGTGTATCTGTACTTAAGCGCGAGGCTCTCATAGATACAGCGCATGATCTCGCCGACAGACGACGGTCTTCCCTGACCTGTGCGCTCGCAGAAATCGGCGATACGAGAAGGCATATCTCCCGCCTTGTTGAACGTCGGGTCGTCCGGATTTATAAGGTATCTGAACGGTTCCGCTTCGTTTGAGGCGTTCTCGAGCTCGTCGAACGAATACTCGCGCCCCTCGCGCTT
>CADBTH010000138.1 GCA_902797495.1 uncultured Ruminococcus sp. | reverse complement strand
TTGTCGGTTTTAGTCTTCGGTCCGCTGACCGTGACTTCCGCATACTGCGGAGTAAGAGCTCCGTATTCGTACTCTTTGCTCGTCGTGCCTCCGTGCTTTTCGTTGACCACAACCGGCACCTTGACGGACGTGTTCTCATCGATGAAAACGGTCACCGTTTTGTTCGTATCGACGAGCGTCAGCCCGTCGGGAAGAGTCACGTTGAGTTCTACCGTCTGCTTGCCCGGGGACGTGTAATTCTTCAGAACGTCCGCGGTAACGATTATATCGCTGCTCGTGTATCTGTTTATCGTGCTCTTCTTTCCGCGCACTGTGATGTCAACGCTGTAATCGGTTCCCGTGAACGTCGTCAGCCCTCTGTTGCTGAGTTCCATGAGCTGCTGGTCGTCTATACTGACCGTGATGTTCTCGAACACGTATTTATAATCGGGATTGTCCACCTGCATAACGTAAAACCAGATTATTACCGCGAACAAGAGACAGATCAGCGCGGGGACGAGTCTTATTTTTCTTTTTTTAGAGCCGCTGTTTTCAACCGCGCTCCCGACGGGGTCGCCGGTGAATGCGTTGTCAAGCCCTTTGTTTTCTTTATCCATATCTTCCGCCTATTCTTCAGTTATCTTTTACGGTATCAGCGTTCTTCTTTTTCTTCTTGGACTTGGACTTCAATGTGTCCGCGATACTGTTCGTGATCAGGTACTCGTGAAGCTTCTCTTTAAGAAGTACCGAGTTGACGTCCGAGTAAAGGGTGCCCTTGAAAGCGATCGAAATATGTCCGGTCTCCTCTGAAACGACAACTACTACGGCGTCGCTGTTTTCGGAAAGCCCCACCGCCGCGCGGTGCCTCGTTCCGAGGTCTCGGTTGATCCCTTCCTGCTGAGAGAGCGGAAGGACGCATCCGGCGGCGTATATCCTGTCCTTTCGGATTATGACCGCTCCGTCGTGAAGCGGCGCTTTATTGTAGAAGATATTCTTTAAAAGCTGAGAATTGACCGAAGCGTCGATCAGCGTACCGGACGCGGCGTACTCGCCTATCCTCGTCGTTCTCTCGAAAGCGATGAGAGCGCCGGTCTTACTGTCCGACATATCGGAAGCGGCGCGGCAGACTTCGTTGATGACCATCATCTGTTCGTCGCTGTTCTTGCTTTCCGCGATGCTCCTGATACCTCTCAGCGAACCGCCTCCGACCTTCTCGAGGAAGCTTCTCAGCTCCGGCTGGAACAGTATGACGAGAGTAAGCACGCCAACCTGGAACACGTTCTTGAAGAGGAATTCCATCGCGCGAAGTTCGACGAGCTCCGCGATGAACAGAAATACGATCAGAAGAAGCACTCCGAGCGCGAGCTTTGCGGCGCGGCGTTCCTTGACGAATCTGTATGCGAAATACAGAACTACCGCGACGCAGAGTATGTCGATCACGTCAACGAACGTTATCTGTGAAAATGTGTCGCCTATATTTGCGAGAAAGTTATCAAACATATCTCTCAGCATATATGCCTCCCGCAATTAGTTATAGTTATAGATAATATATTATAACATATATATATTATTTTTTCAATACAATTATTAAATATATTATTAAGAGTTCCAAATAATTCAACTGTCCGATAATATTGTTACTAATACTTCTCTGCACGGTGAGCAAATTAAGATCAGTACGATGATTTGGAGAATGATATGAAAAAGACGATAAAAAAGACAGTTATCATATACGCGGTCTGTATGGCGTTCGCGTTTGCCGCGGGCGCGCACGCGGCGCCCGCCGCGACGGAGAACGCTTATATAGGATATGAAGACTCGGCGATCGGTTCTGAAAAAGTCTGTCTCGGCGGTGTTCCCTTCGGGATAAAGCTGTATTCGGGCGATCTTACCGTGGTCGGGTTTACGGCGGTCGACACCGCGGAAGGAAGAAAAAATCCCGCGTACGACGCGGGCATCAGGGAAAACGATATCATAGTATCGGTAAACGGGACGAAGGTCTCGTCGGCAGAGGAACTTATGAAGATATGCAATTCGTCAGAAGGAAACGAGATCGCCGTCGTTTGCCGCAGGGGAAAGACGGAGCGCACGTTCACGCTGAAGCCGGCTCTCTCCGACGACGACGGAAAATACAAGACGGGGATGTGGGTCAAGGACAGCACCTCCGGTATCGGTACGCTGACGTACGTGGTACCCGAAACGATGACTTTCGCAGGTCTCGGTCACTGCGTGTGCAACGCGCGCACGGGGGAAGCCGAGAACGTCGTCGCCGGAGTCGTATCGGCGGTCGAGATAACGGGCGTTGAGAAAGGATACGAGGGCGACCCGGGAGAGCTCGTCGGAAAATTCACCGGAGGTAAGATCGGAACTCTCACCGCCAATACGGACGAAGGAGTTTTCGGTGTCTTCAGCGAGCTGCCGCCTCACGTCGACGGCGAAGAGCTCGTTCCTGTCGTGCCGTGCGGAAAAGAGGGAGAAGCTTATATAAGATGCACGCTCCGGGACAACGAGCCGGATCTGTACAGTATAAACATCACGTCTGTCGAAGAGGGGGAGGAAACGCACAAAAACTATACGATCGAGGTGACTGACGAGAGGCTTCTCGCCGAGACGGGCGGGATCGTCCAGGGAATGAGCGGAAGCCCTATTATTCAGGAAGGAAACCTCATAGGCGCCGTAACTCACGTGTTCGTTAACGATCCGACAAAGGGATTCGGCATATCGATCGAGAATATGTTTGACGGTATGCCGAGAAAGGCCGCGTGAGCGTGCCAATTATTGCATCCCGCGCACTTGCATAAAACTCCGCGCCGCGCGGCAATACTTTATTTGCGAGGGGGTGATGGTATTTACAATAAAGTTGAGATATGCGGCGTGAATACGTCGACTCTCAAAACCCTCACGGACGAAGAAAAGAAGGAACTTCTGACAAAGACGAAAACGGGAGACCCCGACGCGAGTTCAAAGCTGATCGACGGTAATCTGCGGCTCGTTCTGAGCATTATACAAAGATTCACCGGCAGAGGCGAGAACCTCGACGACCTCTTTCAGGTGGGGTGTATAGGTCTGATCAAAGCGATCGACAATTTCAACACGGATCTCGACGTGAAGTTTTCGACATACGCGGTCCCGATGATAATAGGAGAGATAAGGCGGTACCTGCGCGACAACAACGCGATAAGAGTCAGCAGATCCGTGAGAGATATCGCTTATAAAGCTCTACAGGTCAAAGAGGAAATGAGGAGGCTCAATAACGCCGAGCCTACGATAGAGGAAGTCGCGAAAAGGCTCGGAGAAGACGCAAAAAACGTCGGAGCGGCGCTGGAGGCGATAATCGAGCCGATGTCCCTTTACGACCCGCTTTATAACGACGGCGGTGACTCGGTCTACGTCATGGATCAGCTCAGCGACACGAAGAACACGGACGAGGCGTGGCTCGAGGATATAGCTCTGAAGGAAGCGCTGAAGAAGCTGAACGAACGCGAAAAAATGATAATAAACATGAGGTTCTACAAGGGTAAGACGCAGATGGAGATAGCAGAGGAGATAGGTATTTCCCAGGCGCAGGTGTCAAGGCTCGAAAAGGGCGCGATCGAGCGGATAAGAAAGCAAATGTAACGGCAAAGGGCTGTGCTAAACGCACAGCCCTTGAATTTTAATTTATAGACAGATCACTCAGCCGCGTAAACGCTTGCCTGTTTTCTGCCGCCGGTAATGTGCTCAAACTTGACCGTTCCGTCAATAAGAGCGAAGAGAGTGTCATCGGAACCGATACCGACGTTATTGCCGGGATGGATCTTTGTTCCTCTCTGTCTGACGATGATGCTGCCCGCGCGGACTGCCTGACCGTCAGCTCTCTTTACGCCAAGGCGTTTCGACTCACTGTCACGACCGTTCTTCGTAGAACCGACACCTTTTTTGTGAGCGAAAAACTGTAAGCTTATTCTAAGCATTTTTTCATCCTCCGTTGAATTGATTCA
>CADBTH010000137.1 GCA_902797495.1 uncultured Ruminococcus sp. | reverse complement strand
GAAGGCGGAAAAAAAGAAAAAGAAAGAGGCGCGAAAAGACTCTTCGGACGGCGTTTGACAAGTGAGAATATTTTTGAGTAAAAAACATTAAAAGTCCTTGACCGGAATTCGATTTGGTGAGATAATAATATTGAAAAAATAAATAAAGAGAGGTATTTAAAATGAGATTTCTGAACACGACAGACGTCGGAGTCGCGGGCGAAGGGACCGCTTACCGCAATCTTCCAGTCGCGACGCTCACCGAAATGGCGCTCGAGCGCGGAGAGGGATGCCTTTCCGACACGGGCGCGCTCGTCGTAGAGACGGGCAAGTACACGGGCAGAAGCCCCGACGACAAATTCATAGTAGACACGCCCGCCGTACACGACGACATCGCCTGGGGCAAGATCAACGTTCCGATCTCCCTCGAAAAGTACGAGAAGATCAAGGGAAAGCTCCTCGCTTACCTTCAGAACAAAGAGATCTTCGTATTCGACGGCTTTGCAGGCGCGGATCCGAAGTACCGTCAGTGCTTCCGCATAGTCAACGAGCTCGCGAGCCAGAACCTGTTCATCCACGAGCTGCTCATCAGACCGACAGAAGAAGAGCTTGACGACTACGTTCCCGACTACACGATCTGGGCGGCTCCCGGTTTCAAGTGCGTTCCCGAGATCGACGGAGTCCACAGCGAAGCGGCTATCATCATAAACTACGAGGCTCACGAAGTCCTCATCGCAGGAAGTGGATACGCGGGAGAGATCAAGAAGAGCGTATTCTCCGTAATGAACTACGTTCTCCCGAAGCGCGGCATCCTTTCGATGCACTGCTCCGCGAATATCGGCGAGGCGGGCGACTCCGCGGTATTCTTCGGGCTTTCCGGAACGGGCAAGACGACCCTTTCCGCAGACCCCGCGAGAAGGCTTATCGGCGACGACGAGCACGGCTGGTCTCCCGACGGCGTCTTCAATATCGAGGGCGGATGCTACGCGAAGTGCATTGGACTCGAGCGCGAGCGCGAGCCTCAGATCTACGACGCCATCAAGTTCGGAACGCTTCTCGAGAACGTCATCGTCGACGAGGCGGGACACCCCGATTACAGCGACGGAACGCTCACAGAGAACACGAGAGCGGGCTACCCGATAGACTACATACCCAACGCGGCGATCCCCGGAGTCGGCGGACAGCCTAAGACGATCATATTCCTCACGGCGGACGCTTTCGGAGTACTTCCTCCGATCTCGAAGCTCGACGGGGATATGGCTATGTACCACTTCGTATCCGGCTACACGAGCAAGCTCGCGGGCACGGAGCGCGGCATCACGGAGCCCGTCACCACCTTCTCCACTCTCTTCGGAGCGCCCTTCTTCCCGCTGAACGCGTCCGTTTACGCGACGATGCTCGGAGAAAAGCTCAAGGAGACGGGAGCGAGCGTGTTCCTCGTCAACACCGGCTGGTGCGGCGGAGCTGCGGGAACGGTGCCGAGAATGAAACTCTCCTACACGAGAGCGATGGTATCCGCGGCGCTCGCGGGAGAACTCGACAACGTCGAGTACGTCCGCGACCCGATCTTCAACGTGAATATCCCGAAGACCTGTCCGAACGTTCCCGACGAGATCCTCGATCCGAGAAACGTATGGACGGACAAGGAAGCGTACGAGAAGTCCGCAAAGACGCTCGCCAAGAAATTCTGCGACAACTTCGCGGCGAAGTATCCCGATATGCCCGAGAACATCGTGAACGCGGGCCCCAAGGCATAAAGTCAAGAATTCAAGCGGGGGATCCGTAACGGATCCCCCTTTATCCTTTAGAATCATATACGGAGGCAGAATATGACCGCTCAAAAACTGCTCGGCGCGCTCGAGGTCGCCGGAAGACTCAAGGACGTGACGCGCCACTCGTGGACGTCGAAGGGGCGGCGCGAGAGCACCGCGGAGCACACCTTCCGCACCGCTCTCTTCGCTTATTTCGTAAAGGACGAGTTCCCGGACGCCGACGTCGATAAAGTGATAAAGATGTGCCTGATCCACGACCTCGGAGAAGCCTTCACGGGCGATATACCGTCCTTCGAAAAGACTTCGTCGGACGAAGAAAAAGAGATCGGTATGCTCTCGGGATGGGTGTCGTCTCTCCCCGAGCCGTTCTCATCCGAGATGAGGAGCCTTTACGCGGAGATGATCGCGCTCGAAACGACGGAGGCGAAGCTCTACAAGGCGCTCGACAACCTCGAAGCCGTCGTGACCCACAACGAGGCGCCTCTCTCGACCTGGATAGAGAAGGAATATACGCTGAACCTGACGTACGGGGAAGAGCGCGTCGCCTTCTCGCCGTACCTCACCGAATTCAGACGTCTTCTGCGGGAGATATCCGAACGGAAGATAGAAGACGGAGCCGAAAAATAAGAGCGCAAAACGCGAAGTGAGCCGCATTTCCGGTTGACTTCGCGTTTTGCGTGTGGTATACTTTTTATATGCGGCGGACGCCATCGTCCGTATT
>CADBTH010000136.1 GCA_902797495.1 uncultured Ruminococcus sp. | reverse complement strand
TGAAGTAGTCGTAAAGTCCGGTATCGTCGCCCTCGCGGCAGAAGGTCTGGAACTCCATCTGCTCGAATTCGATCGTACGGAACGTGAAGTTGCCGGGGGTGATCTCGTTTCTGAACGCCTTGCCTATCTGACCGATGCTGAAGGGCAGCTTCGCTCTCATGGTGCGCTGAACGTTCAGGAAGTTGACGTACTCGCCCTGAGCGTTCTCGGGGCGCAGATATATGACGCTCTTCGCGTTGTTCGTCACGCCGCGGAAGGTCTGGAACATGAGGTTGAATTCCCTGATGTCAGTGAAGTTGTGCTTGCCGCAGTGCGGGCAGGGGATCGAGTGCGCCTTGATGTAGTCGAACATCTCCTCCTTCGTCATGCCGTCGGCGTGAGCCTCTGGATCGAAGTCGTCGATGAGGTTGTCCGCTCTGAAGCGCATCTTGCACTCCTTGCAGTCGAGGAGCGGATCGGAGAACGAAGCGACGTGTCCGCTCGCCTCCCACACTCTCGGGTGCATCAGGATGTCCGCGTCTACCTCGTAGCTGTTCTTTATCTCCTGGATGAATCTCTTGCGCCACGTGTCCTTGACGTTGTTCTTGAGGCGCGCGCCGAGCGGGCCGTAGTCCCACGTGTTCGCAAGCCCCCCGTAGATTTCGCTTCCCGCGAAGATGAATCCGCGGTTCTTGCAGAGAGCCACGATCTTGTCCATTGTTTTTTCAGTGTTGTTCATTTATGTGTACCTTTCGATTATAATAGTCAAACGTTATCTGTAGTCCTTCAGAGCGTCTACCGTGCGGGATCCGTCGACTTCGAAGACGGGCGCGCCGTCGTCGTCGATCGATTTGAAGATTCCCTGGATGGTGACGGTCTTCGCGAGCTCGTCGGAGTACGCGCCGATGAGGGCGTTGTGCGACGAGAGGAAGGATTCGTCGATATCGGTCTCCTTGAAATAGGGCTTCAGCGACGACCAGTAGGACGAGAGGACTCCCTCCTCGGTCAGCTTTTTGAAGTTCGCCATGCAGCCCTTCGCGTAGCCGGCGGAAACGGTCAGCTCGTCGTCGATGCCGTTCGTGTAGTCCTTGAAGAGGAGGAGCCCCATCGAGGACGGGCCTATGTAATCCTCGCAGACCTCGAGGAGCCTCGTGTAGACGTCCGAGGGATTCTTGACCTTAGCGGCGGTCGCCGCGGTCGCGCTGACGTACTCGACGCCGTTCGAGAACACCTCGCACGGAACGGGACACCAAACCGCGCCGAAGGTGGCGACGAAGTTCGTGATCTCCGTGCAGTCCATTATCGCGTAGCGGTCGATCTTCAGCCCCGTGAGGACCTCGATCTTAGTCTTGAAATACTCCGTGCCGTAGTCGGACAGGACGTTGTAAATGCGCGACGGGCCAGCCGGGGTGGAGACTTTCGTGAGGGGCGAGATCGGGACGAAGACGTAAGAGCCGGTCTCCTTACTGCATTTGACAAGGCATATCTTCGCCGCTCCCCACTCCTTCAGATCCTTTAGGAAGAGTCCCGGTTCCTCATTTTTGTCGTCCGCCGAGGAGGACTCCGTATCGATCTTAGGTATATATTCGTAGACGTCCGGTCTGTAGTCCGTCATCACGGCAAGGACGGTGAACGAGTCGCCGTCGAGCGTCGAGAGCGGATTCTCGTCCGCGGGCGCTTCGTTCTTCTTCTCTTCCTCTTCCGTGTCGTCGTTCAGGATGTGCGAGAGCTCGTCGTCGTCCTTGTTGAACGAGCCGGTGAGGACGTCGTCGATCAAGCTCATTATGATGAGCGCGGCGATGCCGAGGATCACGGTCGATACCGCGAACGCGATCCCGAATTTTCTCAGTGCTTTAACCATGTTAAGTCCTTTCGCTGTCGCGTCAGTCGCCGATCTTTGCGATGTCCGTCACGCGGACGTCGGCGGTCATTTTGTCGGTGTGAAGAGTCAGGGTGTAGTTCGGGGCGATGAAGGTCTTGCCGCCTGCGAGAAAGCCGTAGTCGACGGGGTAACCCTCGACGGTGAGCGTTCCTCTTATATCTACGAGTCCGCCGTCGCCCTCCGAGGACGAATAGCTGAGGACGAGATTTCCGTTCGCGTCCTCCTTCCAGATTGCGGCGGGCGTCACGCTGATCTGATCGGCGAGAGTCCCGAGGACGGAGTCGTCCTCCGTGTAGAAGACTTCTCCCGACGTGAACTCGGCGCCCGATCTGTGCCGCGCTATTTCAAACGATACCGCGTACTCTCCCCTCTCGGGCGCGCCTTCGGGCAGGACTCCCTCGCGCCCCGTGAGAAGTCTTATGACAAGACCCGCGAGGCAAAGAAGAAGAGCTATGACCGCGAAGACGTCGAGCGCGGTTATCTTCTTTTTCGTCATTTCCATTTATCTACCTCCCGTTCGCCTTTGCGGCGGGACGAATTCATTTTTCACTTTCTTCTTTTTCCGTTTTTTCGGCGGCTTTTTCAGCGGCCTCCCTCGCCGCCTCTTCGGCTATTTTTTCCTGCAGCTCCTTTTCGTTGCCGTGGTCGGTGAGCCCGGAAAGTATCCTCGTGCTCGCCTTTTTCATGACGATGAAGTTGAGCGCGAAGACGGCGAGCGCGATTATCAGAACCGCGAGCGCCTTGACGACTCTCATGTTGTTGAACATCCCCTCCGTGAAGGTCACGGCGACGAGTCCGAGCATTCCGCAGACGGCGTAGAGGAGTCTGACCGCTTCCTTCTGCGTGAAGCCGAGATCGACGAGCTTGTGGTGGAGATGCTTTCTGTCAGGTGCGAAGGGGCTCTCGCCGTGGATGAGCCTTCTGAAGAAGGCGGAGGTCGTGTCGAGAAGCGGCAGGGCGAAGAGCGAGAGCGGCACTACGAAAGAGAGCACCGTGTGCATCTTGAACATTCCCTGCACCGATATGACCGAGAGCGTGTATCCGAGGAACAGCGCGCCGGTGTCGCCCATGAAGATGCGGGCGGGGTTGGTGTTGTAGGGCAGGAAGCCGAAGCAGGCTCCCGCGAGGACTCCCGTGAGGATAGCCGAGGCGAGGTCGCCCTGGATGAGCATGACCATGAGCAGAGAGACGGAGATTATCGCCGAGACTCCGCAGGCGAGCCCGTCGAGCCCGTCGAGCAGGTTGATCGCGTTCGTGAGCGCGACGATCCAGAGGATCGTTATCGGGATCGCGAAGACGCCGAAATCGATATGCGTGCCGAAGACGGTGATATAGTCGATCTTCACTCCGAGAGCGACGGCGATCCCCGCGACGCCGATCTGCGCGATGAATTTGATCCAGGCGCGAAGGGGCTTGATGTCGTCGACGACTCCGAGCATGACGAGGAGCATTCCGCCCGCGAGGATCGCGAACAGCTCCTTGTTGTACTGCTTTGAGAAGACGAGGGACGCGACCGCGAAAGACGCGAATATCGCGATGCCGCCGATGGTTGGCGTGGGTTTAGTGTGCATCCTGCGCTCGTCGGTCGGAACGTCTACCGCGCCGATCAGGAACGCGAGAACTCTTACGGGAGGAGTCAGCGCGTATGAGAGCATCGCGGCGCACATGACGGCGCAGACTCCGTAAATAATATCTGTAATTGTCATTTAACTTCACTCCGTTTTAACTTCGCGTCGCGCGAATTATTCTTCTCCGTCACGCGCGGTCTCGACAGAGATGCACTCGGCGCGGCAGTAGAGATTCGGGAACATGAGCGTGTACGTTTTGCCCGTGCTGACGGGGACTCCGTCGACCGTGAGCCTGCCGCCCTCGTCGATGGCGCTCGTCTCGCACGTGATATAGAGCGTCTTGTATCCGGCGACCTCCGTGACCGTGCCGCCATCCGACGTATACTGCGCGGGGCGCGAGTCGCACGCGACGACGGTGCCGATGCGCCGTCCGCTTTCCTTGTCGTACACGCCGTCTCCGGGCTGGACGTTCGCCGCCATCTCCTCGGGGATCATGTCGTCGACAGAGCTCTGCAAAGTCTGCATGACGTAGGTGAGCGCGACGCGCCCGGCGTCGTCTCCTCTGTCCGAGACGCGCCATATCACGAGCGCCGCGGCAGCGGCGACGATCAGTATCACGACGGCGTCGATAATATTAAAAGAATGCTTTCTCTTTTCCATGTGTACCGCCTTTCGTCAGGAGATATCCGGCTCGTCGTGCGGGTCTTCAAGAGAGGCGACCTGTTCCTCCGACGAGCGCGCGCCCGCCGCGGCGATCCCCGCCGCGAGGAAGAAGATGAGGAAGACTCTCATGTCGGAGAATATATAGTCTCCCGCGCCGAAGACGAGCAGACCGATCACCGCGCAGAACGAACCCGCCGTCGCCATTCTCTGCGAGACGGAGAACTCGTAAGCGTATGCGTCGACCTTTCCCGAAGGAGCCTCCGCGATAAGGTTCTCCGACCCTTTCGCGAGCGCGAGGCGGTCGAACGAACGGAAGACCGCCGTGACGATGAGCCATATAAAGACTATGAACAGGACGAAGCCGACGACTCCGCTCCCGATCCATATCTGCAGGTACGTGTTATAGGAATGTCCGGCGTAAGCCGTTCCCTGGATGTGCGCGGAGCTGACCGAGCCGTAGGCGGCGGGGCCGAAGCCCGCTCCCGTGAGGAACGTGCGGCGGAGGACGTCGGAGGCGTCGCTCCAGGCGTCCGCTCTGATGTCGGCGAATCCCGCGTATCCCGCGCCGAGGAAGGAGACGACCTTTTCGGCAATGCTCGGGAAGAACGCCGTGACGACCGCTCCCGCGGCCGCGGTCCCGAGGGGGAGCCAGATGAATCTCGGCGAGTAAATGAGCAGCACGAGCATGGACGCCGCTCCCACCGCGACCGATGCGAACACCGAGCGGTATTCAACGAGCGGGAAGAGCATGAGCGCCATGGCGATCACGGACCACACGCGGCCTCTGCCCGACGGGGGTTTGATAAAGTGCGAGAGCGCGATCGGGAACGCGGCGCAAAGCGCCATGTTGAAGCAGGCGGGGTCGCTGTCGACGACTCTCGAGCTGAAAAGCGAGTCTCCGAAGATACCGACGGCTCCCGTGAGGTCGCCGAGCCCGATATAGTGCGATGTCTTCATGAATATGATCGCGGCGGACGCCGTGGCGACTCCCGCGACGAGCGCGGACGAAGCGCGAAAGACCCATCTCGCTCCGTGGAGCAGATTCTTCGCCATGAAGTACGCCGCAAGGCACAGAGCCATATTGAGCGAGATCGCCGCCGACGACTTATCGAACGGCGCGATACTTGCGAATATCAGAACGAGGAAGATCGAGAAGACCGAAACGTCGAGCGTTTCGACCGTGAAAAATCTCTTTCCTCTGATCAGTTTCAGAATGAACGACGCCGCCGTCGCTCCGAGCACCGCCGTAATATAACGGGGCGAGACGAGCGGGATCATGAACGCCGTGAGCAGTACTCCGAACTCGGGGGACGCAGATATGATCCATACGAGCAGCGCGGCGAGCAGCGCGAGCGCGACCGCGCGCGGAGACGTGAAGAACGAGATCGCGCCGGCGGCGAGCCCGAACAGAAATCCGTGGTTGGCTCTTCCCCTCGCTATCTCCGTGCGCATCGCCTCTTCCCTGATCCCCGTGATACCTCTTATAAACGCGCCGATCTTAGACGAGAGGAGCGCGGACGAGAGAGTCTGATCCGAATTGATCACGGGCAGAGAGGAGAGCGCGATGACCGCTCCGAACACCACGTCGGCGACGTGTCTGTCGTTCGACATGATGAAGTTCTTTATGACGGCGAACACGGCGGTGTATACGCCGAAGCTCGCGATGAACGCGCCGAAGACCCTGAGCCTGAGCGACAGAAGCAGGCGGGCGAGCGCGGACAGAACGCCCGACGTCGCCGATCTGTCGATCTTCGAAGATACCGCGCCTGCCGCCGCGTTTACGGCGCCTCTCCCGCGGTTGAAGCTCTTCAGTCGGGGGCGGTACGACGTGAATACCGCCGCCGTGAGGCTCGTCTTCAGTTTTTCCGTGAACGCTCCGCTCCCGCGGACTCCGCGTTCCTTCTTCATATCGCTCCCTCCTTCCCCGCTCCCGCGGCATATTGAAATTCATTATATTATACTATAAAAGTATTACAAATGCAAGAGATTTTTTAAAATGAATTGACCTGCGGTCGTGAATTGGCTTTGCCATGAATTCTCGCTTCGCTCCGTGAATTGCGCTTACAGCGCATTAATGACGGCGCAGCCGTCAATTCATGCACGCAGTGCAATTCATGCCCGAAGGGCTATTCATGCCGACAGGCAATTCATGCAAACGAAAAGCGCGCCGTTTTAAAAGCGGCGCGCTGTTCGATTGCAATTATTTTAAGAACCCGCTTATTATTTGTTCCTCGGCTTCCTTCTCGGTCAGTCCGAGGGTCATCAGTTTCATGAGCTGTTCTCCGGCGATCTTGCCGATCGCGGCTTCGTGGATGAGCGACGCGTCGACGTTTGAGGCGATTATCTGCGGTATCGCGGAGACCGTGGCGTTGTCCATGATGATGGCGTCGCACTCGGTGTGTCCGTGGCACTTCGCGTTGCCCTTGACGTTCGTTTTGAGGAGCTGGTGCGACGAGTCCTTCGCGACGGAACGCGAGATGACGTTGCACGAGCAGTCCTCGCCGTCGAGGTCGACGTCGAAGTCGGAGTAGGAGTGCTGTGTGCCGGCGGTCATGACCTTCTCTTTTATGATGAGGGTGGAGCGGTCGCCGATCTTCGCTCTCGTTTTGCGCTCGGTGGAGTTGATGCCTCTTATCTGGGTCGTCTCCATTTCGAGGTAAGCGTCATCTTCCAGTTCTACGACGGTCGTCGGGTTCATGACGACGTCGCCCGTTCCCTCTCCCTCGCCGTAGTGCTTTTCGATGTATCTCACCTTCGCTCCGCGCCCCACGTGGAACGAGTGGATGCCGTCGTGGGCGGTCTCGTCGGAGCCCGCGTTGTGGATGCCGCACCCCGCGACGATGACGACGTCCGCGCCCTCTCCGATGAAGAAGTCGTTGTAGACCATGTCGTGAAGGCCCGTCTCCGAGATGACGACGGGGATGTGGACGGACTCGTTCTTCGTGCCGGGGGCGATGAAGATGTCGATGCCGGGCTTGTCCTCTTTCGTGACGATGTTTATGTTCGCCGTGGTGGCTCTTCCCGCCGCCGCGCCGTTTGCTCTGATGTTGTATGCGCCGAGGGGCGTTCCGTGTATATCCGCTACTTTTTCAAGCAGGCTTTCCTGAATTTTATCCATCATAGCGCCTCCTCATTCAAATTTCTGCTCGATCGTCGGGCAGACGCGCTCGCCGCCGAGAAGAGTCGGCATGATCTCATCGGGAGTCCCGTCGCCGGTGACCTCTCCCGCGGTGAGGACGATTATCCTGTCCGCGATACGCAGGATGCGCTCCTGGTGGGAGATTATGACGATATTGCCGCCGATCTTTTTCTGCATATTCTCAAATACTTTTATGAGGTTTTTGAAGCTCCACAGGTCGATGCCCGCCTCCGGCTCGTCGAAGATGGAGAGAGCCGTGCCTCTCACCATGACCGTCGCGATCTCGATGCGCTTGAGCTCGCCTCCGGAAAGGGACGCGTTGATCTCGCGGTCGACGTAGTCCTTGGCGCAGAGCCCTACCTCGGACAGATACGAACAGGCGCGCGAGAAGGATACCGTGCCGCCCGCGGCGATGGAGATGAGGTCGCGCACGGTGATGCCCTTGAATCTGACCGGCTGCTGGAAGGCGAAGGAGACGCCCCGCTTCGCGCGCTCCGTGACGGACAGGTCCGTTATGTCCTCTCCGTCGAGGTATAT
>CADBTH010000135.1 GCA_902797495.1 uncultured Ruminococcus sp. | reverse complement strand
CGAGCGCGGGCTCGATTACAAGAACAGCGGCCCGCTCTACGGTCACGGGCAGATCCTTCTCGAGGGAGTTCCCGACTGCATAGATTCCGTCGCAAACGTGAAGAAATTCGTTTACGAGGAGAAAAAGTACACGCTCGCCGAGGTGCGCGACGCAATACTCGCCGACTTCGAAGGGTACGACGAAATGTACATCACGTTCAAAAGATCGGGGCTGAATTTCGGGAACGACGTGCCGTACGTCGACGAAATCGCCGCCGATATCGTAAACTTTTTCAACACGTTTATAAAGACTATCGATACGGCGCGCGGCGGCGTCTACACCGGCGGCTGTTCTCCCTTCAACAGAGCCGCGGTCAACGGCGGCGCCGCGGGAGCCCTTCCGAACGGCAAGCGCGCGGGGGAGCCGATGTACGGCGACTCGATCGGCGCAACTCCCGGAAAGGATACGAACGGCCCTACCGCGCTGCTCAACTCGTGCCTCGCCTTCGACCACACTCTTCCCTGCAGCGGATTTATCCTCAATCTTAAATTCGCGCGCTCACTCTTTTCGTCGGACGAGGCGAAAGATAAACTCAAACGCCTTGCGAAGACCTATTTCAAGGGCGGCGGTCAGCAGCTTCAGATCACGTGCGCCGACCGCGAAGAGCTTCTCGACGCGCTCGACCATCCCGAAAACCACCGGAACCTTATCGTCAGAGTCGGCGGCTTCAGCGCATACTTCACCGACCTCACCCGCGAGCTTCAGGAAAACGTTATCTCAAGAACGGAATATTGAAAAAACGTCCGCCCATTTGGAAGGCGGACGTTTTTTTACGTCATTCCATATCGATGAGAGCTTTTGCGGCTCTGACGGAAAGATCCGTCTTTCGCGCCGGGTGGATCAGGTCAGACTCGCAGACGTCCCGTGAAACTATCAGCGACGACGACGCGTCGCTTTCAGCCGCGCGCCGCTGAGCTGCCTGAACTGCTTTCCATCCGTCGTCCCGTCTCCAATCGAGATCGGCGATCTGTATCACGGCGAAGGGCAGTTTGGGGTCTTTCACGCCGTCCCTTACGGAGCTCATGAACCGGAGAAGTTCCGCATCGTAAATACCGCCCTCGAAAGAAGTCGTATCGCTCTCGCCCTGGTACCAGATCACGCCGCTGAACGCGAACGGGAAGAGCGGGGAGAGCATTTTTTCAAATATTACTCCGTCTTTGTTCCACGCGGAATACTCCGGATCAAAATGATCCGCGTGCAGTTCGCTCTTCTCAAAGGCGAATTCCGGCGCGGCGGAGGCGGGAAGCCACGACTCTATCACGGAGGCGCCCTGAGCGCAGGTGACGACCCCGACGGGCTCTCCCGTCATGCTTCTCACAGCGCGCCCGGCGAGATATGCTATCGCCGACCACGCGCCGACAGAATCCTTCTTCGCCGCCGTCCAGCCGGCGCCCGGGTCGAACGGATCGCCGTCGATCCACGGACGGCGGACGAAATAATTTCTGAGCAGTCGGTCGTCCCTATAGCCCAAAGCGGGCTCGTCCGAATAGGAGAGCTGAAACTCGGCGTTGGACTGACCCGCGACGAGGTAGACTCTTCCGACGTATACGTCTTTTATTACCGTGACCTCGCAGTCGTCTCGGACTTCAAGCTCGTACGGGCCTCCCGAGCTCATAGCGGGAAGATCGGCGACCCAGCGCCCACTCACGGGCTCCGCCGACGCCTCGACTCCGCAGAGTTTTACCGTCACACGCCCGTCGCTCTCTCCGAAAACGCGCAAAGGCTTCCCTTTCGCAAAAACGACTCCGTCGCAAAACAATTTATCAAGCTTCATATTGATGCGCTCCGTATGTCTTCAGAAAAAGGCGGCAGAAGCCGCCCGTTTCGGTTTTCCGCTTATTCCGCCTTCCACAATCCGTGGAGATTGCAGTACTCGTACGCGGCGACGACCTCGTCGCCCGGACCGAGCGCGAACGTCGCGACCGGCTTATCACCGGGCTTCAGCGTCTTGCGCTGGCGGCCTTCCTTCGTCTCGAGCATGATCCACTCGATTCGGTGCTCTTCAAGCATGGGATGCTCGACGGAGCCGACCGAAACTGTGACGGTCTGACCATCCGTGCAGATCACCGGTACGTGCTTCTCGCCCGCCGCGTCCGTGGTGTTGGGCAGGATCTCTTCCATTTCCTCTCCACAGCAGCGAACGCAAACGCCGGACGAATGAATGTAGGCGATAATGTTCCCGCAATGCTTGCATCTGTAAAATTTCATAGCTTTTCCCTCCTTATTTTTCGTATGTATCGATCGGGATCGTAGTGAACCCGGCGACTTTTTCGGGTATATACGCGTGCGTACGGATGTACTCGAGAGCAAGCTTCAGCCCGTCTTCGTTGGCGTGAAGTCCGTCGTCCTGTATGAGCTCGGAGCGGACGTTCCCGTCTTCTCCGAGGAGAACTGAGAAGGTGTCGAGATAGTGAAGGCCGCATTCCTCGGCGACCTCGAGTATCCACGCGTTCGCGGCGGTGATCGTCGCGTTGGTGATCAGCCCCCAGTG
>CADBTH010000134.1 GCA_902797495.1 uncultured Ruminococcus sp. | reverse complement strand
GGTCAAAAATCTGACGAAGAACTACGGCTCGGTGACGGCCGTGAACAACGTCAGCTTTACAATCGAAAAAGGGCACGTCTACGGTCTGCTCGGACCGAACGGCGCGGGCAAATCTACGATCATGAACATCATGACCGGATGCCTCGCCGCGACGTCGGGCAGCGTTACCGTGAACGGAAACGACATCTACGAAAAGGCTTCCGCCGCAAAATCAGACATCGGATATCTGCCGGAGGTACCGCCGCTCTATCCCGACATGACGCCTGACGAATATCTGAGATTCATCGCGAAGGTCAGAAAGGTAAAAGGCGGGATCGACAAGGAAGTATCAAGAGTCGAAAAGCTCTGCGGGATCGACAACGTTTCCGATCAGCTCATCAAAACTCTCTCGAAAGGCTACAAACAGAGAGTCGGTATCGCCGGAACGCTCATCGGCGACCCGGAGATCATTATACTTGACGAGCCGACTGTCGGTCTCGACCCGCTCCAGCTCATCGAAGTCAGGGCGCTGATATCTCAGCTGAAGCAGGATCACGCGGTCATCCTTTCGAGCCATATCATGGGCGAGATAGCCGCGGTATGCGACTACATAATCATCATGGCGTTCGGCGAGATCGTCGCGGAAGGAACTCTCGAAGAGCTTGAGAGCAGCCGCAAGGGCAGGACGATCACCGTGATCTCCGGCGGAGACTACGTCGAGGTCAGGGAGATCCTCTCCGATATCGAAGGAGTCGACTACGTGATAACGTACCCGAGAGGCGACTACGTCAAGTCCGTTATTGAGACGAAAGAGGGCTTCAATATTCAGGACGAGATCAATTCCGCACTCGAAGAAGCCGGCACGGAAGTCAAACAGATAATAACGACGAGAGTCAGTATCGAAGACATCTTCATCAGACTCACCACGGAAGCCGCAGTCAGAAAAGCCGAGAGAGAATCGGAAGAAGAGAGAGCCGCTGCGGCAGCCGAAGAGACTGTCAAGAAGGAATACGATCCGCTCGCCTCGCCGTATCTTGAAGAAAAGACGGAAGACACGGCGCAGGATACTCCCGTCGCGCCTTCGGAAGAATACGTATCGCACTTCTCCGAAGAAGAAGAGTCTGATGAAAAAGTTGAAAACGAGGAAGGAGGCGACGAAGAATGAGCGCAGTATTCGGAAAAGAATTCAAAAGCATGATGCGTACGATGGTCGCGCCGATCTTCATAGCGTTCGTCCTCTTCTGGTTCGGCATCATGACGGCGCAGATCTGTCTCGGATTCAACAACCGCAACGTCGCGTACTCGCAGTTCGAGTACGTCGTCAGCAATGCGTCCTTCATTTCGCTTATAGCTATACCGCTTCTCACGATGAGGTCGTTTGCGGACGAGCGTCACAACGGCTCGGACAAGCTCCTCTATTCCCTCCCCATCAAGACGAAATCGATAGTTATCGCAAAGTATCTCGCCGCGCTCGCGGTATTCGCAATTCCCACGGCGATTGTCGCTCTCTATCCTTTCGTGCTTGCAAAGTTCGGAACGATCTACCTCAACACCGCGTACTCGTCGCTCCTCGCATTCTTCATCCTCGGAGCGGCGCTGATAGCGATCGGTATATTCATCTCGTCTCTTACGGAGAGTCAGGTCATAGCGGCGATAATCACTCTGATGTCGATATTCCTCGTCGCGTATATGTCGGACCTCTCTTCGTTCCTCCCCTCGACAAGAACGTTTTCGCTGATATTCCTGATACTTATCGCTCTGATAATCGGGGTCGTGACGTACATTCTGACGAAGAGCTATATCGCCTCAGGCGTCGTATTCCTCGCGGGATGCGCCGCTTCGGTGATCGGCTTTATAATTAAAAAAGAAGAGTTTGAAGGACTCGCTCAGAGGATAGTTTCCAAGCTCGACTTTTTCGAGAAGCTGAACGATTTCTTCTACGGCAAGCTCGACGTGACGGCGATCATATTCTACCTGAGCGCCATCGTATTCTTCCTTTTCCTCACCTGCCAGGCTGTGGAAAAGAAGCGTTGGAACTGAGGAGGTGAAGATAAATGAAATTCAGCAGAAAAACTGTAAAGATCGGTACTTTCACCCTCATCCTCACGGCGATAGTCCTCGCGGTCATCATCGCTCTGAATCTTCTCGCCTCCGAGCTTCCCGCGTCGGTGAAGAGCATCGACACGACGAAGGAAAAGCTCTACACGATCGGGGACGAAACAAAAGCCGTCCTGAAGGATATCAAAAACGAAGTACAGATATATCTCTTTGTCGAAAAGGGTCAGGAAACGAACAACACGATGACCATCGAGGGTCTGCTCGACCAGTACGCGGGAGAGAACGGAAACATTTCGTATAAGATAATCGACCCTGCGGATAATCCGAATTTCAGTAAGCAATATACAGACGAGGCTATAGTTTCAGATTCCGTCATCGTCACGTCCGGCAACAAGACGCGCGTGATAAACGGCGGTGAATGGACGATGTTCGAGACCGAGCAGGGACGTCTCACGTCCGAGCAGTACAACACCTACGCGGCGATGATGTACAACTACTACGGTCAGACGCTTGAAGCGGTCGAACTGTTCATGGGAGAGACGAATCTCACGAGCGCGATCGCGTACGTCACGTCCGAAAACACGGACAAGGTCTACGCTCTCACGGGTCACGGAGAAACTCCTCTTTCCGACGGATATGCCGAGATCGTAACGTCGTCCAACGTCGATTATGAATCCCTCAATCTGCTGACGGGAGACGGGACAATACCCGACGACTGCACGATACTTATAATCAATTATCCGAGCCAGGATATCTCCGAACAAGAACTCGAGACGATCTCCGATTACTTTACGAACGGTGGATCGGTCATACTCGTTACGACCATCGACTATATCGATCAGAACAAGGAACCGAATCTGATCTCTCTCGCGGCAAGAGCCGGCATGCAGCCGCAGGAGGGCGTAATATTTGAAGGCGACCAGACCGGATACCAGTCGTATCCTTACTACCTCGTGCCGTCTGTCAGCCCGTCCGCTCCCGGCTCGCTCATCAGCGAAGACGCTCTGACGTACTTCATGCCGGCGTCTCACGGAGTAGAAGAAAAGGAAGGAACGGGAGCCGTTTTCACACCGATCCTCGTCACGAGCGATTCGTCCTATCTGAAGACCGATATATACAATATCGACCACTTTGAAAAGGACGATGCGGATATCGAAGGGCCTTTCACCGTAGCCGCCCTATCGACTCTCGACAACGGAGAGACGACGTCTTCGTTCTTCTGGTTCACGTCCCCCGCATACTTTGAGAAGAACGCGGACTACGGCGGGAACTCTTCCCTCTTCAAGTCGATCCTCGGCTACTCTTCAAAGGGAGCCGTCACGACGTCCGTCGAGCCTAAGACTATATCGACGACGACGCTGACTGTAAACGAGAGTCAGGCGGGCGCGTGGAGAACGGTGTTTATCGCGGTCATCCCGCTCGTGATCCTTGCGGCAGGATTTGTCGTATGGATCGTCCGCCGCAAAAAGAGGTGAGGCGGAATGACTAAAAAAACGGTTATCACTTCCCTCTCACTGCTTCTCGTACTCGCGCTTCTCATTGTCGGATATAAACTTTTGAAGAACAAAAACGAGCGCGACGCCGAGGAGGCGGAAGCAGAGGAAGCGGAAAGCGCGATATACGTCAACGACTACGAGGCGGAAAACCTCGAAAAGCTATCGTATAGAGGTGAGGACGCCGACCTCTCTTTTGAAAAAGACGCAAACGGTTCGTGGAAGCTCTCAGACGACTTCAACTACCCGATCGACTCATCAACCGTCGCCAATATGGCGAACGCAGTATCGTCTCTGCGCGCCGTACGTTTCATAGAATCTGAAGAGACTCCCGATTTCGGGTTTGAGTCGCCGGTTCTGACAGTCAGCGGAGAATACTCCGACGGCGCGAAACTCGAGCTGTCGGTAGGCGCCGAGAACGAATACAACGGGAACGTATATCTTAAAGATATGATCTCCGGAAAGATATATATGGTCGAGAGCGGGTTCAAATCCGCGTTCGACTATACGAAGGAGAGCCTGATGCTGATAGACGAGTTCCCCGGCATCAGCGACGACCTTCTCGTCTCGCTCGAGATACGCGACGCGGAAGGTGTGGAAAACACCGTCACCGACGAGACGGGGCTGAAAGAATCCGCTGAGATCTTCAGAAAACTGTCGTTCTCATCGAATAACGCCTTTTACGCGACGGACGAAGAGCTGAAAAGCATAGGCATCACGCCTTCCGACAGCGCGTACGCGGATCTGACGTACGGCAAGACGGTTTCCCTGACGAACGACGACGGGACGATGTCCACGGTCGTTCAGAACGAAAATCTGAAGATCGTTTTCGGAAAGAGCCACGTGATATCGAAGACCGGCGACGACGGCAGCGTCACCGAAAGCAATTATTACTACTATACTGCGGAAGGAAGTCACATAGTATACTCCGTCAGCGAGGCGGTATATAACGAGCTTATGAGATATTCGACCTACGTCGCCGCAGAATTCCCCGATACTTCGGAAAATGATTGATAAAGGAGCAGCAAAATGATTTACGACAAAATATCAAACCTTTCATTTTATCTTCCGTTCGACGAAAGATTTCAGATCATAATCGACTATCTTAAAAACACGGACGTCGACTCACTCCCCGACGGCAGCTATCCGATCGGCGAAGGGATACTTGCTAACGTATCGGAATACGCTCCGATAAAAGAGGAATTCTGCTTCGAGGCGCACAGAAAATACGCCGATCTGCAGTACCTGCACCGCGGAAACGAAACGGTCGAATGGATGCCTCTCGACGAAATACAAAACGCTTCCGAATACAGCGAAGAAGCGGACTTTCTCGGAACGACGACCATCGGCAAGACGAAAGTCGCGCTCGACTTCGACGAAGGCTCTTTCGCATACTTCGCGCCGTGCGACGTACACCGTCCCGGAATGTTCCGCGAAGCCGAAAAGGTCAAAAAGATAGTGTTCAAGATCCCGGTCAAAGACTGACAAAGCACAATTCAAAAGGCGTTCCGCGAAGGAACGCCTTTTATCTATTCTCTTTCCTTTAATTTCTGGATCAACGGTGCAAAACGGTCGTCATTCAGCAGGTCGTCATAATACGTTTTTGGGGAAAGAAAGCTCAGATACGCTGAACAAAATCCTTTGCAATGTGC
>CADBTH010000133.1 GCA_902797495.1 uncultured Ruminococcus sp. | reverse complement strand
CGTGATACGATTCGTCAGGCTCCGTAAGCTCGGGATACTTCCCCGCCGCTTCCCAGTCGAAATTACCCGAATCGACGATCACTCCGCCGACGACAGACGCGTGTCCGTCCATATATTTAGTCGTGGAATGGATCACTATATCCGCTCCGAACTCGATGGGACGGCAGAATACGGGAGTTGCAAACGTGTTGTCGACGACGAGCGGAACGCCGTGGCGGTGAGCCATCGCGGCGAATCTTTCGATATCGAAAACGGTGAGCGCGGGATTTGCGACCGTCTCGCCGAAGACGAGCCTCGTGTTCTCGTCGAACTGCTTCTCTATCTCCTCGTCGGACATATCCTGCGTCACGAATCTGACCTCGATGCCGAGGCGCTTGAGCGTAACGGCGAAAAGGTTGACAGTTCCCCCGTAGATCGTCGAGAGGCAGACGAAGTTCTGTCCCGCGGACGTGATATTCATAATTGCGATCGTGCTCGCCGCCTGACCGGACGAGGTGCACATCGCGCCGACGCCGCCCTCGAGAGCGGCTATCTTCTTCTCAACGAACTCGACGGTCGGGTTCGATATTCTCGTATACATATGTCCCGGCGCCTTGAGATCGAACAGGTCTCCCAGATGCTCGGAAGAATCGAATTTGTAAGTCGTGCTCTGATAAATGGGAAGGATCCTCGGCTCGGAATTTTTCGGCTTGTATCCCTCCTGTATGCACTTGGTCTCTATTTTCCAATCGCTCATATTACGCCTCCGAAAAATAATTACTAAATAATTATAAATGATAACTCGGAATAAATCAATATCTATTATAAATAAATTGCCCCGCCCGTTTACTCATTTCTTATTGACATTTGCTCCGTAAGGCTTTAAAATTAACTTGTATCAATAATTTAAGGAGACAGAATCATGAAAACGATCCTTTTTCAGGGAGATTCGATAACGGACGCGGGGAGAAACCGCGAGGACCCCGAAAGCCTCGGCACGGGCTACCCCCTTCTCGTCGCCGCAAGGCTCGGATACGAGTTCCCGGGCGAATACAAATTCGTCAACCGCGGCGTCAGCGGAAACAAGAGCGTCGACGTCGCCGCGCGCATCAGGGAGGACATCATCGACGTCGCTCCCGATTACATGAGCCTCATGGTCGGAGTCAACGACGTGTGGCACGGCATCGACTACAACTGGTGGGCGACTCCGGAAGACCTCGACCGCTCGCTCCGCGAGATCGTAGAGAAGACGCGCGAGGCGTGCCCGGACGTGAAGATCATGTTCTTCGAGCCGTACATACTCCCCGAGTACGCGACCGTCTCCACAGAGGAGAAGCCCGACAAATGGGAGCAGTTCACGCGCGAGGTAGGAGAAAGGCAGCGCATCACGAAGGCGATCGCCGAAGAGTACGGCATCCCGTATATCCCGACCCAGTCGCTCTTCGACGAGGCGACGAAGCGCGGCGGAGTCAAACCCTTCTCCGAGGACGGCGTTCATCCGACGCCGGCCGGACATGAGCTTATAGCGAGGGCGTGGATAGAGACTTTTGAAAAGATAAAATAAACGAAAAGAAGCGCCGCGGAAACCGCGGCGCTCATTTTATGCATGTAAACTTTCTACTTTTTCAAGCTCGATCTTTTTCTTCTTGAAGTGCTTATAGACGTTGATGGCGACGATCGCCGCGACGCAGACGAGGATGAAGATAACGACCGTCCACGGGTTCGAGTTGCCGCTCGACATGATGTCCGTCCAGTGCTCGTCGAGCACCTTGCCCGCGGCGTCGGAGAGAGCGTGGTAGACCTCGCCCTTCGCCTTGACGTCGCCGTCGGGGTAGGAGACGGAGTGCTGAGTCTCTTCGTCGAGGTACTTGTAGGCTTCCGTGTGCGGAGTCGAGTAGCAGGTGTACTCGCAGTTTGCGAGGGCGACCTTCGTCTCGCACATGAAGTTGATGTACATCTCAGCCGCTTCCTTGTGAGGCGCGTCCTTCGGGATGCACATGGCGTCCGTGTAGATATTCGTTCCCTCTCTCGGAACTACGAAGCCGAGGTCGGGGTTGTCCTCCATCATCGTGATGGCGTCGCCGGCGTAGTAGACTGCGAGAGCCGCCTCGCCGCCGCCCATCTTGTCGAAGACTTCGTCCGCGACGTACGCCTGGACGAGGGGCTTCTGGAGCTTGAGTTCTTCAGCCGCCGCCGCGATCTCTTCGGGGTCTTCGGTGTTGTAGCTGAAGCCGAGCTTCTTTTCGGCGACGCCGAACGCGTCGCGCGGGCTTGAGAACATGAGGATGCTTCCCGTGTACTTAGCGTCCCACAGGATGTCCCACGTCTCGAGGTCGTCGTTCTCGTCGATCATCTTCGTGTTGTAGATGATGCCGACGACGCCCCACATATAGGGGACGGAGTACTCTCCCGTCGGGTCGTACGACGTGTCGATAGTCTTGTCCATATACTCGACGTTCGGGATATTCGAAAGGTCGAGCTTTTCGAGCATTCCCTCGTTGATCATTCTCGAGAGCATATAGTCTGACGGAACTATGATGTCGTACTTCGTTCCGCCGCCCTTGAGCTTCGCGTAGAGCTCTTCGTTCGTGGCGAAGGTGGAGTAGTTGACG
>CADBTH010000132.1 GCA_902797495.1 uncultured Ruminococcus sp. | reverse complement strand
TACATCTTCTTGCCCATCGATTCGACCCATTCGTTCCTCTGCACCATGCCCTTGACGAGGTTGTCGAGTCTCTGCTGGATGTAGAGGGAAGTGCCGTCATAGTCGTGGAACGTGTCCTGGCAGAAGAGAAATCCGTCGTATCCGACGAGGGTCGTCGCCCAGTCCGCGCTGCCCTGGATGAGCACGCCCGGCTTGATCTGAGATTCCGAGATGACCGGTCTGTTGTAGACTCCGCCGGGGTCGGTCGCGCCTTCCTGACGTAACGGATAGTAGGAGAGAGTGTTCGAGGTATCCTCGTACTCGTAACCGGGAGCGGAGGCGTAGCAGTGTACGTTTCCGTTCGGGTCGGTGTTCAGTCCGTAGTACGGGCTCGGAGTCGTTCCGCCCGAGGACGAGCCGCCGGACGAGCCGGAGCCCCCGCCCGACGAGCCGGAATTTCCGCCCGAGGACGATCCGCCCGACGAGCCGGAGTTTCCGCCCGAGGACGATCCGCCAGACGAGCCGGAGCCCGACGAGCCTGAACTTGACGAACCGGAGTTTCCGGACGACGAGCTGCCCGATTTACCGGAGGTGCCGCCCGATTTTCCCGTCGCGTCGACGTCTTCGCTCTTCGTCGTGCCGACGGGAGTCTTGTGCGTCTTCTTTGAAGTCGTCTCGGGAGTCTTCGTCTCCTTGTCGGACTTTTCAGTCTCCTTATCCGATTTCTTCGTCTCTTTATCTTCTTTCTTGTCCGATTCCTTGTCGGACTCGCTGTCTTTGTCCTTTTCTTTACCGTCCTTGTCTTTTTCGTCCTTTTCCGCGTCGTCCGCGTCGTCCGTTTCGGGATCCGCTGTGTCCGTTCCGCTCTCGGCTTCGACCGTCACGGGAGCCCCGTTTTCGGTCTCCGCCTCCGACGTTCTGTCGGCGCAGGAATAAAGGAAAATGACGAGTGCAGCGGTGAGCGCCGCTAGGATCGCCGTGAGAGCGCGGCGTCCGCCGTGGGTTTTGCTTGGCATGATATCACCTCGTGTATTTTCTGCCTCTATTATAATTCCAAAATATCCTTAAATCAATTATATATTTGTAAACAAAACACGCGATCGGCGGATCAGGAGAAATTCGACCTTATGAATTCGAGCGACTTTTCGATCCTCGGAAGATCGATCTTCGGCTCTTCTCCCGTGATGCCCTGCGACTCGAGGGTGAAAGAGCCGCCGTATCCGCGCTCCTTCAGCATTCCGAAGATCAGGTCGTAGTCGCACTTGCCCTCGCCCGGATGGTATACGGGGCGAAGGCATTTGAATTCCTTGAGCCCGCCCCTGTAGTCGCATATATGCACGTGCTCGATCGCCCGCGCGACGTCGGGGTCGGAGAGGGTCTCCTTCGCGTTTTCGTGGCAGGTGGCGAACCTCGTGTCGAAGACGACGCCGCACCGCCCGAAGTATTCCGCGATCTTTTTTAGATTCGTCAGCGGGTCGGTGACGACGGACGGCACGTTCTCGACCATGACGCGCAGGGAATATTCGTCCGCGATATCGAGTATCTCGGGAAGCGCCGACGCATTGAACTCTATCGCGCGGTCGGAGGAGAGCCCGCCCCACAGATGAAGAACGAGTCTCATTGAGCCCGCCTCGCACGCCGTCTCGCAGTTGTAACGGAACTTGTCGAGCGCCGTCCTTCGTTTTTCAGCCGCCGTCGCCCCGTCGCCCTCCGACAGCGCGACTCCCCCGTCGGCAAGATCGGCGCCGATATCCTTGTCGGTGTGGAACGTGGGGAAGAGACACCCCTCCGAGACGAGGCGCTCTGCGAGCGCGACTCCCGAGTCGTAGTATGTCCTTATGAACATGAACTCGCACCCGTCGATCGCGCCTTCGTCCTGCAGACGCGGGACGGTGCGCGCGACCTCGTCCGCGTCGAAGCCGTTCCTCCTCTCGACGAGCGCGCCCATTGTGAGGTAAATTTTGTTTGCCATATTGGTTAAATCTCCTAAAAACAGTTGACATTATTATGTAGTTATTATATAATTATTACAGATATTGCGGAAGGAGAAATGACTATGAAAAAAATCACAGCGGCTATCCTTACGTTATTCATGTTATTCGCCCTCGTTCCCGCCGTTTACGCGGAGAAGACCGTAAAGAGCATCACCTGCGCGGGGAGCGAGGTCTGGGAGCACACGGACGGATACGTTCAGAACGAGACGGACTCCGACGGGAACGTCACGGCGACGTACTTCCGTTACTACGCAAGACCCGAGTCGATCACCGTCAAGTTCTCCGACAACTCGTCGGAGACGTACTACAACTTCGACGATTGCTTCGACGGCACCGGATACTATCCGACGGTCTCCTCCGGTCAGAGCGCGTCGAACCGCTGGGGCGTCGGCGCCCACAAAGCAAAGATCTCCCTCGGCTCCGTCTTCAGCTCCGAGTACACCGTCACGGTCAAGCCCGGTATCGTCTCGAAGGTCGAGATAGAGGATATCTCCGTCGTCGAGTATGTCGACGGCTACAAGACGTACGCC
>CADBTH010000131.1 GCA_902797495.1 uncultured Ruminococcus sp. | reverse complement strand
GTGTCGTCCGAAACAGCCGTCATGAATTCGGGGACGGACGTGTCCTTGTCGGGCTTCGTGAAGAAGTGGATTATCTGATGCCTGAAGATGAACGCGCAGGCAAGAAGGAGAAGAAATACTCCCGCCGTTACGCCGAAGGCGATGGTTCTGTTCTTTTTCTTTCTTACCTTGGGACTGCTCTTTACGCTTGCTTCTTCCTCGTCGACTACCTCGGGCTTATCGTTCTTCTGAGTGATCGTAGCGCTGCAGTAAGGGCATTTGAAAAGATCGGTACCTTCCGGTATCTTGAGTTTTCCGGAACAGTTAGGGCATTTAAGATTGATGTACTTCATTACTATTCTCCCAAAAAGACTCCAAAAAATAATTTCTCGCGTCAACCGTATCATTGTCGATCGGAGCACTCTCGGAAACCAGACCGTTTATCGTACAGTCGAACGATCTGATCATCGTCTTAAGAAAAATCGCGTCAAGGTCCGACTTATCTTTTTCGTAAGAATCCCAGAAGAACGAGCGAAGCTCGACGCATTCGGGAAAGGTCCTCGTATCCTCGATATAATCGGCGAGATACACGATGCTCTCGAACGCCGTCATCCCGCGCCGACCGGTGGTATGCCACCTCACGGCTGAGACGATCTCTTCGTCCGCGTATTCGGGAAAATCACGTTTGATAAGTTCGGACGCGGTTTTTGCATGGAACAGTTTGGGCGACATAATATCGCCTTTTCTGTATATTATACCAAATAACGCGCATAATTTCAACTGTTTTTCCAAACTTAACATTTTCGTAATATCGTGAAGAAGCGCGGCGGCGCGCAGTTTATTCACTTTTTCGGGCAGAAGCAGTTTGCCGAGAGCCTCGCATTCACGCTCTACTCCGAGAGTGTGAAGATAGCGTTTTTCGTTCATGTACGGCTTTACGCGCTCCCTGAGGCTGTCGAGAGACGCCTCGTCAATTATAATATTACTCATATTCCGTTCGTTCAAATCAGTTCGATCTTCTTATTCTCTTTCGACTCTTTATAGAGCACGAACTTCGATCCGACGACTGACACGACGTCCGCGCCTATCGCGTCAGCGATCTCGTTCGCGGCTTCCTTCGCGGTGTAATCGGAATTGGGCAGGGCGCGCGCTTTGATGAGCTCTCTCGCCTCGAGAGCCGCGTCTATCTGACGGCAGATCTCATCCGTCACGCCGCCTTTTCCGATCTGAAAGATCGTATCGAGTCCGTTCGAAATTGAGCGAAGGTACGCTCTCTGCTTGCTCGTGAGCATCTTATTTTCCTCCGAAAACAGTCCTGATAAGCGACTTGAATTTTGAAACGGCTTCGCCTCTGTGGCTGACCGCGTTCTTCTCTTCGTGATCCATCTCGGCGAAGGTCTTTCCAGCAGGCTCGAAGTAGAACATCGGGTCGTAGCCGAAGCCTCCTTCTCCGCGAAGCTCGCGCAGTATCGTGCCGGCGCACTCGCCGCGCACCGCGGCGACTTTGACGCGCCGTCCCGCCCTCTCCGTGGCGAAGCGCGAGAGCTCTTCGTCGACGACGTCGCACGGCAGATCGACTCCCGCTCCGTCGGGAACGGCGAGCGTCATGACGCAGACGAACTTCGCCGCTCTGTTGTCCTCGTTTTCGAGGACTTTCAGGAGCTTTTCATTGTTGTCTGTGTACGTCACGTGTTCTCCCGCGTACCTTGCGGAATAGACTCCGGGCGCGCCGTCGAGCACGTCGACGGAAAGTCCCGAGTCGTCGGCGATACCGACGTATCCCATCGAAGCGGGAACGAGGGACTTGATCGCGGAGTTCTCTTCGTAGCTCGAGCCGTCCTCCTCGATATCCCCCTCGTATCCGATATCGTCGAGGGATAGTATCTCTATACTGTCGGTGACTTCCGCGAGCATCTCGCGAAGCTCGCGTATCTTATTTTTATTTCTTGAGGCAAGTACAAGTTTATACATATTCTCTCCGTCAGTCTATCAGCGCGTTCACGAACATATCGGGGTCGAACGGCTGCATATCGTCTATCTGTTCGCCGACTCCGATGAATTTCACCGGAAGGTCGAGCACTCCCTTTATGGAGAACACGGCGCCGCCCTTGGCGGTGCCGTCGAGCTTCGTGAGGACGAGTCCCGTGATATCGGCGGCGTTCTTGAACTCCTTCGCCTGATTGACGGCGTTCTGTCCCGTCGTCGCGTCGAGAACGAGAAGAGTCTCGACGGCGGAGTCGGGAAGCTCGCGTCTTATGACGCGGTTTATCTTCGCCAGCTCGTCCATCAGATTCTTCTTGTTATGGAGCCGTCCGGCGGTGTCGACTATCAGTACGTCAGCCCCGCGCTTTCTCGCCGCGGCGCACGCGTCGAACACGACCGCCGCGGGGTCGCTTCCCTCGTTCTGCCTTATGAGCTCGACTCCGGCTCTTTCCGTCCAGACCTCGAGCTGATCTATCGCCGCGGCTCTGAAAGTATCTGCCGCCGCGACGACGACGTTCTTTCCGTCCGCCTTCAGCTTCGCCGAGATCTTGCCGATGGTAGTCGTCTTGCCGACTCCGTTGACTCCTATCACGAGTATGACGGCGGGAGTCGTCGAAAGGTTGAGCGGCTCGTAGTCGCCGACCTTCGATCTGAGTATCTCTTTGAGCGCCGCCTTCACGTCGGAGGGTTCCTTGAGTCTGCCGTCCTTTATGCGGTCGCGCAGACTGTCGATGACCTCTTCCGTGGTCTCGGCTCCCATATCGGAGCAGTACAGTATCTCTTCGAGTTCGTCGAGAAGATCCTCGTCGACTCTGACGAAGCTTTTGAGAAGCCCGTCGATCTTGCCGATCACGGCGTTCTTCGTCTTCGATAATCCTGCTTTAAGTCTTTCAAAAAATCCCATGTCTGACCTCTGTCGGTTATTCGACGAACTGTTCGTCCGTCATAGTTTTTTCGGATACGCTGTCCACGTCGAGAACGAATACCTTGGAGATACCGCGTCTCGGCATCGTAACGCCGTACAGCGTGTCGGCGACTTCCATCAGTCCCCTTCTGTGGGAGATAACGATCATCTGAAGTTCCTTCGAATATCTCTTGATATAGTTTGCGACTCTCGTCACGTTCACTTCGTCAAGCGCCGCCTCGATCTCGTCGAAGATGCAGAACGGGGACGGGTTGACCTTGATGAGCGCAAAGATGAGCGCGATGGCTACGAACGACTGCTCGCCGCCGGAAAGGAGCGAGAGACTCTTTATCATTTTTCCGGGAGGCGCCGCGCTGATCTCGATGCCCGACGTCAGCACGTTGTCGGGGTCGGTCAGCGACAGATGCGCGGAACCGCCGCCGAAGAGCTCTCTGAAGACGTTCTTGAAGTTCTCGTTTACCTCGTCGAAGGTCTTGACGAACATCGTCTTCATCTCTTCTTCGATGGACGATATGATCTTCTCAAGCTCGCCTTTCGACTTTTCAAGGTCCTTCAGCTGAGCGCCGAGATAGTCGTATCTCTCCTTCTGTTCCGCATACTCGTCTATCGAGTCCGGATTTACGTGTCCGAGCGCTTTTATCTGACCCTTCAGCTCGACGAGCCGTCTGTGGAGCTCGGGTCTCGATTCCTTCGTGATCTCGGGGAGTTCGAGCGTCTTTGCGGACGTTTCCGTGAGCTCGTACTCGTCCCAGAGGCGGGACGTCATCTTTTCCGCCTCGGAGCTGAGAGATTCGAATTTGCTCTGATTCTTGGTGTGAGCGACGAACAAAAGCTCCTTCTTCGAGCTGATCTCGTCGAGCTTGTGTCTTATCTCGTTGATGCGTCTCTCATAATCGAGTCCGCCCTCTTCGAGCGTCCTTCTCTTAGCTTCCGCCGCTGAGAGCTCGTCCTTGAGGGAGTCCGCCCTCGCGGTAAGTTCTCTCACTCGCTGAGCCGTGTCTTTGATCGACTCTTCAAGGGACGTGATCTCCGCTTTTCTGTCTGCGACGTCGCGTCCGATACGGTCGATCATGGCGCGGCAGTCGTCCGCGGAGGCGGTCGCCGATTCTGAGTCCTTCCTGTTTTCTGTCATGGCGATCTGTATCTTGCCGAGACGTTCCGTATCGGCGTCGATGGAGTCGCGCAGTTCAGACAGCTTTACGTCCTCGTCGAAGCGTTCGGCAGAGATCCTGTCGGCTTCTTTCTGCTCGGATTCGAGCTCCGCTTCAAGCGACGTGACGTCGCCTACTCCCTGCTCCGCGAGCTTTGCGGCGTTTTCGCGGTCGCGCTCGAGGTCTTCGATAAGGGCGCGTTTGACTTCTATCTTCGCCTCTCCCTCGTCGTAGGTCGCGCGCTCCGCTCTCATGAGCGTTTCGGTTATGCTTATTTTTTCAGAAGCCGCGGATATAGCGGAAGCTATCTTTTCGCGTTCCTTATCGGAAGCCGTCAGCTTCTCCTGCTCTTCTGCAAGCTCCCTCTCGAGCGCAGCCTTGTCCGCGCTGAGTTTTTCTATGTGCGATTTTCTCGTCAGGACTCCGCTGTCGTGACGCGCCGAGCCGCCCGTGAAAGAGCCGCCGACGTTTACCTGCTGACCGTCGAGAGTTACCGCTCTGACTCGCCAGCCGGAGCTCCTCGCCATTTCGGTCGCGTTGTCGATGTTGTCGAACACGGGGATCCTTGCGAGAAGGTATTTTATGATCGAAGCATATTTCTCGTCGTATTTGACGAGCGTATCCGCGTAGCCGGCAAAGCCCGCGTGACGTGACGCGTCCTTTACCTCGCGCGAGAGCTCGGGAGCTTTGATCGTGGATATCGGGTAAAACGTCGCTCTGCCCGCCTTTGCGCGCTTGAGCGAGTACATCGCACCCTTCGCGCTCGCTTCGTCCGCGACGATGACGTTCTGAAGATTTGCGCCGAGCGCGGTCTCAACGGCGATTATGTATTTCTCGTCGACGCTTATAAGATGAGACACCGGGCCTTCGATACCGCCGAGTCTGCCGCCCGACGCCTCCGACATCACGTACTTTACGCTGTTGTTGTAGCCGTCGAAGTTCTCGGTCATCCTCTTCAGCGCGCCGATCCTTCCCTCGAGAGCGCCGATATCGGAAGAAATGGAGCTCATGACGGAGCGGATGGCGTCGCCTTCCGCCCTCGCGGAGTTGTCGCGCTCGTTCAGCTCGTCGATCTCGCCCCTGGCGTCGGACATCGCTTTTTCGTAAACGGATACGGAATCCTTCGCGTCCGTCGCCGCGCTCTCCATTTTCGCAAGCTCCTCGCGGTGGCGTTTTATCTCGCCGACGAGGGTCTCGCCGCGCTGTTCGCTGTCGGCGACGCTCGCCTTGAGGACTCCGATACGCACGGTGAGATCGGCGATCTTCGCTTCGTGCTCCTTCTGAACTGAGAGGAGCTTTTCGATTTTTTCTTCTTTTGACTTTCGTTCCTCCTGCCGCTTTCCGCGCTCTTCGTAAAGGGCGAAGAGGAGCTTTTCGTTTTCGGAGAACTTTTCGTTCGCCTCCGCGAGCATTTTTTCGATCCCCGTGAGACGCTCCTTTTCTTCGTTCTCCTGGATCCCGAGTCTTTCGATCTCCTCGTTTTTCGAAGCGATAAGGGAGGTCGAGTGCGCCGAGTCGTTCTCGAGGACTCTGTACGAGTTCTCGGTCTCGTGAAGCTCTCCGGTCAGGCGCTGGATATCTTCATACAGCTTCTGTGACTGTTCCTTGTTCTCGCGCGACGCGTCGTAAAGTCTGTCGCTCTGCGCCTCGAACTGGCTCTTCGTGTCGTCGGCGATCTCGAGCTCGTGCTCGGACATCTTACAGTCCGCGCCGGTCTTCTCGATATCGGCTCTCAGCTTTTCCATGTCGTAGAGCCACATGGAGACGTCGAGGGACTTCTTTTCTCCGTAAAGCTCGAGATAACGTCTCGCCTTTTTCGATTCTTTCTCAAGAGGCCCGATGCGGGACTCGATCTCCGAAAAGATATCGGTAATCCTGACCATGTTCGCTTCGGTCTCGGCGAGCTTCTTCTGAGATTCCTGCTTCTTGTATCTGAACTTCGAGATGCCCGCGGTCTCTTCGAAGATGCCGCGTCTCTCGTCGCTCTTCTTTGAAATGATCTCGGCGATCTTGCCCTGACCGATTATCGAGTATCCCTCTCTGCCGATACCGGTATTGAGGAAGAGCTCGTAAATATCCTTGAGGCGGCAGGGCTTGCGGTTTATAAAATACTCGCTCTCGCCCGCTCTGTAGTATCTTCTCGTGACTGTTATTACGTCGTACGGACTGTTGAGGCGGCGAGGCTCTTCGGTGTCGTCGAACGTAACGGAGACCTCTGCGAATCCCATCGGTCTGAATCCGTCCGCTCCGATAAAAATCACGTCCTCCATCTTCGATCCGCGGATGTTTCTCGAAGACAGCTCGCCGAGTACCCACCTCATGGCGTCGGTGATATTCGATTTGCCGCTTCCGTTCGGCCCTACGATCACCGTGGCGCCCGCGTTGAAATGGAGCACGGTCTTTTCCGGGAAAGATTTGAAGCCGTGCAGCTCCAGCGTTTTTAAATACATATTGTACTTCTCCGGTCGATAATATACTAAATAAACGATACTTTTATATTATAACCTAAAAGTCCGTCATTTTCAATAGTTTTTATTCTTTTAATTTCAAACTCTTTTTTCAGGAATTCCGAGTTCGCCTTTTTGTTTCCGACGACTTTGGAGACGCACCCCCTCGGACACTCGATCACGAGCGTTTTTCCGGAAGCGCCGCAGCCCTTTGAAATAAGGCTCCTCGTCGCTCGGACGATCTTCGACAAAAAGACCTTCCCCTCGACGATCTCCCCCATGGCGGGGTGGGACGGACCTGCGGAATAAGTATCCGCCGAGTGGAGATTTTCGCTGTCGCAAAGCCCGATGCGGAGGCAGGCGACTCCGTGTTCGTCAAACAAAGAGAGCGCCGCCGCGCTCCTATCCGCCGCCTCGTCGACGGAAAGAGGCGCGTATGCGCCGGAAGAGTACATTTCGTCGAGCTCCGTGTCCTTGAATACGACAGTCGGATAGATCCTCGCAGCCGCACATCCCGCGCCGCAGATGAGCTTTGCCGTCAGTATCTCGTCCTCGGGCGACGAGCCCGGCAGCCCTATCATCATCTGCCCGACCGTTTCAAAGCCGGAATCCTTCAGGAGGGCGAGCGCGCGGAGGGAGTCAGCTGCCGTGTGACCTCTTTTGGAGATCTCAAGAACTCTGTCTGACATACTCTGTATACCGAGCTCCACTTGAGTTATCGTATACTTTTTCAAAATATCTATTATCTCTTCGTCGATGTAATCGGGTCTCGTCGACATTCTGATGCCGACGGCGCGGCCCGCGTCCGCGTACGACTGCGCGACGTCGAGAAGGCTTATCATAAGAGTGCGGTCGATGCCTGTAAAAGAGCCGCCGAAAAAAGCTATCTCACACTCCGCGTCTTCAGCCGTAGACAGAGCTTCCTCTATGATCGACGGAAGCTTTTCCGCGTCGAAGAAAAGTGTGCCGGATATGCTTCTCTGATTGCAGAAGACGCACTGATTCGGGCAGCCGAGATGCGGTATGAAGATCGGTATGTTTACGTGTCTCATAGTTCACCTGAAACGGGAACCCCAAGGCTCTCATTGTTCGCCCTGAGGACCCCTGTAAAACTTCAGAGCCGATATGACTATCGGCTCTTAGTATCAGAATTTTTCTCCGAAGAGGACGAGCGCGACCTTCGCCGCCGCCTGCTCCGCTTCGCGCTTGGAGTGCGCCGTGCCGCTTCCGATCACGTCGCCGTTGAGTCTCGCTTCGACCGTGAACGTCTTGTTGTGGTCGGGGCCCTCTTCTCCCGTCAGAACGTACTCGAGGCGTTCTCCCTCGGACTGCTGCACGATCTGCTGGAGCATCGTCTTGTAATCGATGAAGGTCGAGTTCTTGCTGATGAACTCGATCTCCTCCTTGATGAAAGGAAGGACGAACGGACGGATAACGCCCATGTCGTAACCCGAGTCGAGGTACATCGAAGCGAGGAGCGCCTCGAACGCGTCGGCGGTGATGGACGCTCTGTGACGGCCGTTGTTCATCGCTTCTCCGTGTCCGAGATACATATAGTCTCCGAGGGAAATCTTCGCCGAATACTTCGCGAGCGCCTTCTCGCAGACGACCGCCGCGCGTATCTTCGTGAGGTCTCCCTCCTGATTCTCGGAATACTCCGAGTAAAGATACTCGCTGACCGCCGTCGACAGAACGGAGTCCCCGAGGAACTCGAGCCGTTCGTTGCACTCGATCTTCACGCCCTTCGCCTTCAGCTCGTTCGAATACGAGGAGTGGGTCAGAGCGCACTTCAGCGTCTCTTTATTTTCGTATACGTACCCGATCTTTTTCTCAAGCTCCTCCTGAGGGAGCGGATACGATTCGTTGATCTTACTCATTTTCCGCCTCTTTGTCGTTAATGTCGCCTTTTTCCTGCGCGGCTTTTCTCGCCGCCTTTTCCGCCGCGCGTCTCGCGGTCATTTTCGCGATCTCGTCGTTGACTCCGGTCTTGGAGTAGTTGATCGCCTGCTTGACGGCGTTTCTTATCGCTTTCGCATCGGAGCTTCCGTGCGCCTTGATGACGGGCTTTGAAAGGCCGAGCAGCGGCGCGCCGCCGTATTCCGACGCGTCGAACTGACGCTTCAGATCCATGATCTGCCCCTTCATCGCGAGGAAGCTGAGACGCGAGCGGTTGTTCTGAGAATACATTCCCTTGAGGGTCTTGAAGAAGAATTTTCCGAAGCCCTCGCTGTACTTGAGAACTATGTTTCCCGTGAAGCCGTCCGTGACGAGAATGTCGCACGGCGCGAACGGGATATCGCACGCTTCGACGTTCCCTACGAAGTTGATCGCACTCTCCTCGGTCAGCTTTTTGTAAGTTTCGATCTCGATCTCGGTACCCTTGTGCTCTTCCGCTCCGTTGTTGAGCAGACCGACCGTCGGGTTCTTCATGCCGAACAACTTCTTCATATAGATCGTCGCCATTTCCGCCCACGTCACGAGGTAGTCCGGAACGACGTTGACGTTCGCTCCGCAGTCCACAAGCATGACGGGATCGGGGAACGGCAATATCGAGGCGAGGCACGGTCTTCTGATCCCTTTTATCGCTCTGATAAGAAGGGTCGAACCGACCTGGAGCGCGCCGGTGTTTCCGCAGGAAACGAACGCGTCGGCGTTCTCTTTGAGTTCGAGAAGCCCCACCGCCATGGAAGAATCCTTTTTTCCCTTTACGACGCAGTTCGGCTCGTCGCGCATGGTTATAACGCTCGCGGCTTCGATGATACCGATCCTTGAGAGCGATATGCCCTCCTGAGCCGCAACGCGCTCGATGATCTTTCTGTTTCCGGTAAGAACGATGTCGACGTCCGGAAACACGGTCGCCGCCTCGGCGGCTCCTTTTACCGTTTCGAGCGGCGCATTGTCGCCGCTCATCGCGTCAATTATTATCCTCATTTTCTGACCTCAGAGTACCCCCGGATACGAGTTCGTCTATCGCTCCGAGAGCTCGCTTCGAATAATACGCGTATCTCATTTTTTTGCCTCCGCGGATCTTTTCGTCGGGTGGCGGGATGATGCCGAAGTTCGCGTTCATCGGCTGGAAGTCGGACACGCCGCCGTTCTGAACGTACGACGCCATCGCGCCGATCATCGTCTCGCGGGGAAACACGGGAGACGGAAGAGAGCGCGACCTGAAAGATGCGGAAACCCCTGCGACGTAGCCGGACGCGGCCGATTCTATATACCCCTCGACTCCGGTCATCTGACCTGCGAAGAATACGTTTTTGTTCGCCCTCAGACTGTAATCGGAATCGAGCAGCTCGGGTGAATTGAGAAAAGTGTTTCTGTGCATGACGCCGTATCTGAGAAACTCGGCGTTCTCAAGTCCCGGTATCATACCGAAGACTCTTCTCTGCTCGGGAAATTTCAGGTGAGTCTGAAAGCCGACGAGGTTGAACATAGTCCCCTCTTCGTTCTCGCGCCTGAGCTGAACTACGGCGTAGTAAGTCTCGCCGCTTTCCGGGTGAGATATGCCGACCGGCTTCAGAGGGCCGAAACGGAGAGTGTCCTCGCCGCGGCGCGCCATGACTTCCACGGGCATACAACCCTCGAATATCTTGAGCTTTTCTCCCTCCTCGAAGTCGTGAAGCTCGGCGCACTCGGCGCCGACGAGCGCGCTGTAAAACGCTTCGTACTCCTCCTTCGTCATCGGGCAGTTGATATAGTCGGCGCTGCCCTTGCCGTAGCGGGACGCGAAAAACGCCTTCGACATATCGATGCTGTCGAAGCTGACGATGGGAGCGGCGGCGTCGAAGAACGAGAGCCTGTTGTCGCCGGTTATATCGGCGATATAGCGCGCCATAACGTCGGAGGTGAGCGGCCCGGTCGCGATCACCGTTATCTCGCCGTCCGGAACGCGGTCGCACTCGCGCTCTATTACTTCAATACGCGGCTCGCTCCTGATCTTTTTCGTTATATAGTCGGAAAAAGCCACGCGGTCGACGGCGAGCGCGCCGCCGGCTGAGACCTTAGTCTCCTCCGCACTCTCCATTATGAGTGACCCGAGACGGCGAAGTTCTTCCTTGAGCAGGCCGATCGCCGAATCCACGGCGTTGTTTCTCAGCGAATTGGAGCAGACGAGCTCGGCGAAGCCGTCGTAGCGGTGAGCGGGAGTCATCTTTTCAGGCTTCATTTCGTAGAGCCTTACGTTCACTCCGCGCCGCGCCGCCTGCCACGCCGCCTCGCATCCGGCAAGCCCCGCGCCGATCACGTTTATATGGTCAGTCATATCAGTTGTCCCTCTGATATTTGCACGCCTTGCAGAATACGGTGTCCTTGCCCTTCTTCTTGTAGAGCATCTCGCCGCATTCGGGGCACTTTTCGTTCATCGGGAAATCCCACGACGAGAAGTCGCATTCGGGATAGTTTGAGCAGCTGTAGAACTGGCTTCTGTTCTTGCCGCGCTTCGCTACGATGTCGCCTCCGCACTTCGGGCATTTGGCCTCGATGGAGGTCGATACCTTCGGCTTCGTGTTGCGGCACTTCGGATAGTTCACGCACGCGTAGAACGCGCCGAATCTGCCGTTTCTGAGCACCATGTCCGCGCCGCACTTGTCGCACTTGAAGGGAGCGAGCTCGAGCGGTTTTTCCTCTTTCGCGCTCTTCTCTTTTTCTTCGGTCGCTTTTACCGGCTTTGCGGCGGCGCCGAGCTGCTTCGTATTGCGGCATTTCGGGTAGTTGGGGCAAGCGGCGAATTTGCCGAATCTGCCCGTCTTCACCACCATCTTCGCTCCGCAGTTCTCGCATATGATGTCGGTTTCTTCCACGGGGAGCTCGTACTCGCCCGGTTTTACCGTCTTCTCGGCGTTTTCGAGCTCGCGGCTGAAGCCGTTGTAGAAATCGGAGAGAGTCGATTCGAGAGACGCTTTTCCGCTCTCGATGTCGTCGAGCTTCTCTTCCATCTGAGCCGTGTACTGATAGTCGACGATGTCGGGAAAGGCGTTCTTCATCAGCTTCGTCGTGATCTCCCCGAGGGGCGTCGGAACGAGGCTCTTGCCCTCGCGGCTGACGTATCCTCTCGCGAAGACGATGGTTATTATCGTGTTGTAGGTACTCGGTCTGCCGATACCCTTTTCCTCGAGGAATTTGACGAGAGACGCTTCGGTATATCTTGCCGGAGGCTCCGTGAAATGCTGATCTGCGTTCACCGACTTAGCGGGGAGAGAGTCGCCCTCGGAGATCGGAGGCAGTTTATCCTTTTCTTCCTTCTTTTCCGGCTCGTCCGTCGATTCTTCGTAGAGAGCGAGGAATCCGGGGAACTTTACCGTGTTACCCGCAGCGTGGAACACGTGTCCCGCGCACTCGAAGGCGCAGTTCACCGCCGCGATCTGAGCGGACTGCATCTGGCTCGCGAGGAATCTGTCCCATATGAGTTTGTAAAGTCTGTACTGATCCTGAGTGAGCTGCTTTCTGATCCTTGCGGGGTCGAGCGCGACGTTCGAGGGTCTGATCGCTTCGTGAGCGTCCTGAGCGTTCGCTTTCGACTTATATATTCTCGTGGACTCGGGATAGAACTCGGCGCCGTATTTCTCGACGATATACTTCTTAGCGGACTCCTGAGCCTCCGCGGAGATGCGGAGCGAGTCCGTTCTCATGTAAGTTATAAGACCCTGGACTCCGCCGTCCTGGTGACCGAGGTTGACGCCCTCGTACAGTTCCTGCGCGACCTTCATAGTCTTCGCAGTCTGGAAGTTCAGTTTTCTCGACGCCTCCTGCTGAAGAGTCGAGGTCGTAAAAGGCGGAGCGGGAGTTCTGTACTTGGTCGATTTTTTGACCTCCGTAACTTTGAAGTCCCTGCCCTTTATATCGCGGACTATGTTTTCCGCCTCGCCGCCGTTTGTCAGCTCGCGCTTTTTCGAGCCGGGAACTTCGCCGAAATAGTGAACGGTGAATTCTTTGTTCTTATCCGTGACGAGCTGTGCGTCGACGGTCCAGAATTCCTTCGGCACGAACGCGCGGATCTCCTCCTCGCGCTCGACGATGATCCTCGTGACGACAGACTGAACGCGCCCCGCCGAAAGACCGCTCTTGACGTTCTTCCAGAGGAACGGACTCAGCTTGTAACCGACGATGCGGTCGAGTATCCTTCTCGTCTGCTGCGCGTTGACGAGATCCATATCGATATCGCGCGGATGCTTTATCGCGTCCTTTACCGCCGTCTTCGTGACCTCGTTGAAGGTTATCCTTTTGACCTTCTCGCGGGGTATCTCGAGAGCGTTGACGAGATGCCATGAGATAGCCTCTCCCTCGCGGTCCGGGTCGGGTGCGAGGAACACTTTGTCGGCGCGCTTCGCTTCCTTTTTAAGTTCTCTTATAAGATCGCCCTTACCTCTGATATTGATGTAATGGGCTGAAAAATTGTCTTCGATATCTATTCCGAGAGTCGACTTCGGAAGGTCTCTGATATGTCCCTTCGAAGCTACGACTTTATAAGTCGAACCGAGGTAGTTTTTGATCGTATTCGATTTTGTCGGTGACTCAACTATTACGAGATTCATTAAACGTTTGATCCTTTCTTGTTCTGTCAGTCTCCCTTTTCGGGAAACGGTATGTCGTCGGCGCTGCATCTCATGAAATATCCGCCCGCGCCCGCCTCGACCGCGCCCGTGATCTCGAGCATGGTGAGAGACGACATTACGTCGGAGATGCGAAGCCCGTCGAGGACGAGCTCTTCCGGTATCACCGGCGTATCGGGAGTCATGGCGTTGTACACCCTGACGTCCGTTTCGCTGAGAAGTTCGAAATCCACCCTCTTCGGCTCTGTCGGAGATGCAGGAAACTTCTTCTCTTTTTTGGTCTTCTTTTTCGGCGCGGGAAGCGGCTCCGGCTTCGTTCCGATACCGGCTTCCGACCCGAACGGATCGGGCTCATACGGCGCGTCGCCCGCCATGACTATCGGAGAGTCGTCGGACGGGGTAAGGGACGAGCGCTTTCCGTAAACGTTCTTCCGGTCGCCCTCGCTGCTGACCTCGAACATCGCGGCGCATTTTTCGGCAGAACGGACGACGTCCACTCCGTCGAAGGCGCGCCTCATCGTTGAGAGGTCGAGCGTGTGAGGATATATGAATTCATATCTCTCGACGATATCCGCGGGGTCGGTCACGGCAAACGCGCCCTCTTTGATGAGGTGGTTCGTTCCCGCGGAATTGACTCTGTCAACTCCTCCCGGGACCGAGAAAAGATCCCTCGCCTGATATATCGCGTGCCGCGCGGTTATGAGCGACCCGCTCTCCGCGGCGGCTTCGACGACGAGAGTTCCCTGAGACAGACCGCTGATGATCCTGTTCCTCTGCGGAAAAGTCGACCTCTGCGGACGAGATCCCGGGGGGTACTCCGTGACGACGGCTCCCGTCTTCGCTACGGCTTTGAAGAGCTGCCTGTGCTCCTTCGGATACACGACGTCGATACCGGAGCCGAGGACTCCTACGGTAACTCCTCCCGCGGCGGTCGCCGCAGCCATCGACATTCCGTCCACTCCGAGCGCGAGTCCGCTGACTACCACCGCTCCCGCCTTAGCGAGGCCGTAGCCGAATCTGAAGGAATTCACTCTTCCGTAATCGCTCATGTCCCTTGAGCCTACCATGGCTATCGAGCAGTATTTGTCGAAGTCGGGCATCTCGCCGACGCAGTAAAGAACTATCGGCGCGTCGCGCAGCGAATACAGATTTGATGGATAGTTCTTCGAGTCGGGAGTGATGATATCGACTCCGTTTTCGGAGCACCATCCGACGACGTCTTCCGCCTCCGTGAGGTCGTGCCGCAGGACGTCCGAAAAAGCGGGGTCGCTCTCCCTGAGTACTCCGCTGTCGAGTATCTCTTTGGCACTCGCTTTGAAAAGCTCCGCGGGGTCTTCGAACCGTCTCAAAATCCTTACCGCAGTCCTGCTTCCGGGACGGCAGACGAGAGACAGCCAGACCCAGTATATCTTGTTCTTATCTTTCATTATTTATCCCGTCTGTCTTTGAATACTCCCACATGATCACGGACGCCGCAACCGCGGCGTTGAGCGATTCCGAGTGAGAGCTCATCGGTATTTTTATAAATGAGGTGCACGCGTCGAGGACGGCGGGACTGATCCCGTGTCCTTCGTTGCCGATTACGACGACGTCCGAGGGATCGGTATCATTACCGTCGAACGTTTTCGCTCCGTCGCAGAGCGCCGCTCCGAGAACTCGTCTGCCGCTCTCCTTAAGCGACGAAAGAAACGAAGGAAGGTCGGATGAGACGTCGGCGCGTATTCTGAAGAGCGCGCCCATCGAAGCTCTGACGGTCTTCGGACCGTAAAGGTCGGCGCAGTCGTAAAGTGCGACCTCTCCGTAGCCGAAAGCGAGCGCGGTGCGCAGTATCGTCCCGAGGTTACCGGGGTCTCTTATCCCGTCGAGCGCGATGACGCGTACTCCACGGAGGTCTTCTGCCTCAGGCTCACTTTCCGAGGGTATGCGGCAAACCGCGATGATACCCTGAGGAGCCTGCTCCGTCGACACCTTATCGAACGCCGCGTCAGCGAGTATATATTTTATAACACTTTCTCCCGATTTGTCAAGTACCTCTTTTACGGCGGGAGTTTCGAGCGCATCTTCCGATATCAGAAGATATTCGGCGCGCCCTGCGCGCACCGCCTCGTCCGCAAGCTTTACCCCTTCCGCGAGGAAGAGCCCCGCTTCGCGGCGGTACTTCTGATCGGAGAGCTTTGAAAAAAATTTGACCTTTTCGTTCTGTCGGGATGAAATATATTCGAAACCTTTATTATTCATATTAATATATCACAAAAACCCGGTAAAAACCGGGTTTTCGAGCTCTGATTAATTAAAGGGCTGCTTTTGCCTTTTCTACGAGGGCTGCGAAGCCTTCCTTGTCGTAGATGGCGATCTCGGAGAGCATCTTTCTGTTGAGGTTGATGCCCGCCTTCTTGAGTCCGCACATGAATTTGGAGTAGTTCATGTCGTTTGCCTTGCAGCCTGCGGAGATTCTCGTGATCCAGAGGGAACGGAAATCTCTCTTCTTCTGCTTGCGGCCGATGTAAGCGTAGTTACCGCTCTTCATTACCGCCTGCTTAGCCATCTTGAAGTGCTTGCTCTTG
>CADBTH010000130.1 GCA_902797495.1 uncultured Ruminococcus sp. | reverse complement strand
GACGGCGCGTCAGGGAAGGAATAAAATGCATAGAAAAGTTTCACTCTGGGTCAGTATTCTGATCCTCGCCGTCGCCGTTCTGCTCAGCAGTTTCGGGTCGGTAATGGCATATAAAACGTGGTCGGGTCCGGAAGACGGCGTCACTCCGCTGAATCCGCCCGAGACGAAAGATACGGAAGACGCTGATACGGACGATGGTACCGGCGAGATCGACGGACAAGCGATAGTCGACGAGATGGACGAGCTGAAAACGTACATCGACAGGTATTATATCGGCGAGGTCGACGCGGATGTCGTCAAAGACATGGCGCTCACGGGCTTTGTCGCGGGTATCGGCGACAAATACGGCGGATACTACAATCCGGAAGCGTACGCACAGCTTCAGAACGACCTGGTCGGAGACCTCGTCGGCATCGGAGTCAGCGTCATATTCAACGCCGATATGCAGGCGATCGAAGTCATAGACGTCTTCCCGGACTCCCCCGCGATAGAAGCGGGAGTCATGGCGGGAGACCTTATAGTCTACTGCGGAGACGACCTCGAGAGCGTTGCCTCCCTCGGTTACGAAGCGGCGATCGCAAAGCTTCGCGGGACAGAGGGCACGACGGCGAAGTTCGTCGCTTACAGAGGCGAGAACTACTCCGAGGAGATCGAGTTCGAGATCGTCCGCAAAAAGATCACGGAGCAGTCGGTGAGACACCGTATTTACGAGCTCGACGAGAGCGTCGGGATAATCAAGATCACCTCTTTCAACACCGCGACCGTGGATCAGTTCAAGGCGGCGCTCGACGAGCTGCTCGAGAGCGGCGTGGATAAACTCGTCTTCGACGTGAGAAACAATCCGGGCGGAGAGCTTCAGTCGATCTGTCATATCCTCGACGTACTCGTTCCCGAAGGGCCCGTCATCAGGACGAAGGGCAAGAACGGGGTCGAGCAGGTCGTATACACATCCGACGAGAGCGAGATCGATCTTCCCATGGCGGTCATAACGAACGGCGCGACCGCGAGCGCGGCGGAGCTTTTCACAAGCACGCTGAGGGATTACGGCAAGGCGGTCATAGTCGGAGAAAACACTTACGGAAAGGGAAGTATGCAGAGTATGTTCCCGCTGACGAACGGCGGATGCATCAAGCTGACGACTGCTCTTTACTACCCTCCGTTTTCCGACAACTACGACGGAGTCGGCATAGCGCCCGACGTCGAGGCGTCTCTTTCCGAGGAGGCCTCGAAGAAAAACATCTATAAGCTGACAGACGAAGAGGACGATCAGCTGACTGCGGCGGTAAAGGCGCTGACAAATAAATAATTTCACCGTATTCATAAACAACGAAAGGAAACAGAAACATGGAAGAGAACAAAACCTATTATACCGAAGAGGGCTATAAAAAACTTGTAGACGAGCTTGAATTCCTCAAAGGGCCGAAGATGAAGGAAGTCAAGGAAGCTCTCGCCGCGGCGCGCGAGCTCGGCGACCTTTCCGAGAACAGTGAATACGATGAGGCGAGAAACGAGCAGACTAAGGTCGTGACGCGTATACAGGATCTCGAAGAGCTCCTACTCCACGCCGTAGTCATCAAAGAGGGCGAGGTCGATACGAACGTCGTTCACCTCGGCTCCACGGTAAAGCTTTACGACTTTGATTTCGACGAGGAAGTTGAATACAGCATCGTCGGTACGAACGAGGTCGACGCGCTCAACGGAAAGATCTCCGACCAGAGCCCCATCGGCTCCGCGCTCCTCGGCGCGAAAAAGGGAGAGACCGTAGTCGTCGAAACTCCGAACGGAAACCTTAAATTCAAGGTGCTCGACGTATGGAGAGTAAAGAACAACTGAGAGGTAACAAATGGCAGATAACACGGTAAACGAGCAGGGCGCGAGAAACGAGGCGCAGACGAACGAGATCCTTCGCCTCAGACGCGAAAAGCTCGCATCCCTTCAGGCGGAGGGGCGCGACCCTTTTACAATAACGAAGTACAACGTCACTCACCACAGCGAGGACGTAAAGAACTCCTTCGATGAGCTCGAAGGAAAAACGGTGTCCGTCGCGGGACGCATGATGTCGAAGAGAGTCATGGGCAAGGCGTCCTTCTGTCACGTGCAGGATCTGAAGGGGACGATCCAGTCCTACGTCGCGCGCGATTCGCTCGGCGACGAGGCGTACGCCGCTTTCAAGAAGACGGACGTCGGCGATATTATAGGTATAGAGGGCACGGTTTTCATGACGAAAACGGGCGAGATCTCGATCCACGCGGAAAAGATCACCCTTCTCTCGAAGAGCCTCCAGCTCCTCCCCGAGAAGTACCACGGTCTGACGAACACGGACCTCAGATACCGCCAGAGATACGTCGACCTCATCATGAATCCCGACGTAAAGGATACGTTTATAAAGAGATCGAAGATCATCAGCGCCATCAGACGCTACCTCGACTCCGAGGGCTTCATGGAAGTCGAGACTCCCATGCTCGTCGCAAACGCCGGGGGCGCCGCGGCAAGACCTTTCGAGACTCATTTCAACGCGCTCGACGAGGATCTGAAGCTGAGGATATCCCTCGAGCTCTACCTGAAGAGACTTATCGTCGGCGGACTCGAGAGGGTCTATGAGATAGGCAGAGTCTTCCGCAACGAGGGACTCGACACGAGACACAACCCCGAGTTCACGCTGATGGAGCTCTATCAGGCGTACACGGATTACCACGGAATGATGGATCTCACCGAGAACCTCTACCGCCACGTCGCGAAGGAAGTGCTCGGAACGACGACGATCACGTTCAACGGTATCGAGATGGATCTCGGCAAGCCGTTTGAGAGGATCACGATGGTCGACGCGGTGAAGAAGTATTCCGGAGTCGATTTCAACGAAATAAACTCCGTCGAAGAGGCGAGAGCGGCGGCGAAGGAAAAGGGTATCGAGTACGCCGAGCACCATAAGAAGGGCGACATACTCAACCTCTTCTTCGAGGAGTTCGTGGAAGAGCATCTCGTTCAGCCGACTTTCGTAATGGATCATCCGATAGAGATATCCCCGCTCACGAAGAAGAAGCCGTCCGACCCGAATTACGTCGAACGCTTCGAGTTCTTCATGAACGGCTGGGAGATGGCTAACGCCTACTCCGAGCTCAACGACCCGATCGACCAGAGAGAGAGATTCAAAGCGCAGGAAGAGCTTCTCGCTAAGGGCGACGAAGAGGCTAACACTACGGACGAGGACTTCCTCAACGCGCTCGAGATCGGTATGCCTCCGACAGGCGGTATCGGCTTCGGCATAGACCGTATGTGTATGCTTCTTACGGACTCTCCCGCCATCCGCGACGTTCTCCTCTTCCCGACGATGAAGAGTCAGGGAGAAGCGAAGAACGCGGCGAACAACGCGGCGCAGTCCGCCCCCGCTAAAGAGGAGAAGATCGATTTCTCGAACGTCGTGATCGAGCCTCTGTTCGAGGACGCGGTAGACTTCGAGACCTTCTCTAAGAGCGACTTCAGAGCGGTAAAAGTGCTCGCGTGCGAGGCGGTTCCGAAGTCGAAGAAGCTGCTCAAGTTCACCCTCGACGACGGCACGGGAACTCCCCGCACCATCCTCTCCGGCATCCACGCCTACTACGAGCCGGAAGAGCTGGTCGGAAAGACGTGCGTCGCCATCGTCAACCTCCCGCCGCGCGCTATGATGGGAATCGAATCCTGCGGTATGCTCCTCTCCGCCGTCCATCACGAGGGCGACGAGGAAAGACTCAACCTCCTCCAGCTCGACCCGCATATCCCCGCGGGAGCGAAATTGTATTGATAAATAAACGACGGGCCTGCGGGATAACCCCGCAGGCTCGAAGTTCAATCCGGAAGTATTACAGGTGTCAGAATGAGTATTAATATCGAAACGGTACGCGCGGGCGGATCGACGACGGATCTTTTCAGATTCGGGACGGGAGAGAGACCCCTCGTTATAATCCCCGGGCTTTCCGTTCAGAGCGTTACGGGCTCGGCGGAGGCGGTCGCTGAAGAGTACGCGGTGATGAAGAACGATTTCACCGTTTTCGTCTTTGACAGAAAACGCGATCTGAAGGAGCGCTATTCCGTCGCGGAAATGGCGGACGACACGGCGGAGGCGATAGGCGCGCTCGGGCTTCGGGACGTCTGCGTTTTCGGCGCGTCCCAGGGCGGCATGATCGCGCTCTATCTTGCCGCGCGTTATCCCGATCTTGTGAAAAAGGCCGCGGTCGCTTCGACCCCCGCCTTCGTAACGGAGCGCGGCTTCGACGCGGTGCGCGGGTGGATAGACGCCGCGAAGAAACAGGACGGCGCGGCGCTTTACCTCGCGTTCGGCGAGGCTATCTACCCGAGGGAAGTCTTTGAAAAATACGAAGGCGCGCTGACTCTTCTCGGGGACGGCGTGACGGAGGACGAATTCCGCCGTTTCATAACTCTCGCGGAAGCGGCGAAGGATTTCGACGTTCGCCCGATCGCGGACGGTATCCGCTGTCCTCTCATGGTCGCCGCCTCGCGCGACGACGGAGTGTTCGGGGACGGGATAGTCGACGGCTTTGACAAAGTCTTCAAAGGACGCCGCGGCTATTCGTCGCTCGTCTACGAAGGGTACGGCCACGCGATGTACGACACAGCGCCCGACTTCAGGGACAAACTGTACAGCTTTTTTACTGATGAATAACAATGAGCATTCTGCGAAAGGAATCAAAGCCGTGAATGGCGTGTTTAATCACCGGAACAGGATCGTCTGGATCCTCTCGATAATTGCAGGGCTTGCTGACGCCGTACTGTTTGCGGTTATTCTCATATCCGGAGAAGACAAAGAGGAGACGACAGGTCTTATCATAGCCGCGGTTTGCGGCGTTTTACTTGCCGCATTCGGAGTTCTGTCCGTTATTGCGGAAAGAAAATGGTTTTTAGCTTTTGACGGGAAAACGCTCTCGGCAAAATACGGCTTTTTTCGGAGCGTGGATCTGCGGGTTGAAGATATAAGGCAGGCGACCATTTTTTATTCATCTTTGACGATCGTCGCTTCGGACAATAAATCTTATATCATTAACAGCTTACAGAACGCCGCCGATATTGCCGAAAAGATCAGAAGTGCGATCTCCGGGAGAATCGACTGCGATACGGAACCGGAAGTACTTTACGGAAAACTGAAAGAAGCCCTTGAAGAAAAGAAAAAGAACGTTGGTAATCTGGCGATCTGTTTTTTCGTCTTTCTCGCTTTGCTGTTGGCGGTGTATGTTCTTGAAGAAAAAAGCGGACTCATTCCTCCTTTTCTGAAAAAAGAATATACCGTTATCACATTGGTCGTTTTTGCTTTGATCGATATGGCAGCATCTCTTATGGTCGCAAATAAATACGGTAAAAACACGAGGGATATCTCTTTGAAAAGAGAAGAGGTAGTAAAGTATCTCATATATCGTTCTCCTCTCCCGGCAGGCAATGTATATAAAGTGCTTAAAGACGATAATAACTCGAGCAGACTGACAGTAATGAGGTTGCCCAATTCGGATAACGTATATTGTGTGATCGAGTTTATTGGAGGCAAGATACCCATGATTGTTGAAAAAGAAGAATCGGGTATATTCAAGGATTACGATGAATTATTGCCTCAAATTGAAGAGATGACGGAGATCACTGAGAGTTTTCAGATTAATGAATGACGATAGTGAAGTTTTTTGAGATAAGGCTTTGCGGAGCTTCAGTTGACCGCGATAATCCTGTCAGACGAACATAAATAATTAAAAAGAGAGAGCGTCTTATGGAATACGTAAAAGTAACAAAAGATAATTTAGAAAAAGAGCACATCTGCTGCGCGATATCGAACAACAACGACGTTCAGGTCTCGTCGAAGAAGACGTGGCTCGCCGATCGTTTCGACGAGGGGCTCGTTTTCCTCAAAAGCGCGGAACGGGGAAAGTGCTTCATAGAGTATATTCCTGCGG
>CADBTH010000129.1 GCA_902797495.1 uncultured Ruminococcus sp. | reverse complement strand
CGCGCCCAGCTTTCCGTTTTTGATCTTGCTATCTGTAATAAGTTTGATTTATTCAGCACGCTGACTTTCGCTCCCGAGAACGTCGACCGCGAGAGCTATGACGATACATACAGATTATTGAAAATATGGTTATCTAATCGAGTTCAAAGAAAAGGCTTGAAATATGTAGCCGTGCCGGAATATCATCCTACTTCGAAGACTGCAATCCATTTTCATATGTTGTCGAACAGTGACCCCGTCGACCTGGTCGACTCCGGTCACTGGGCGCACAACGAAAAGGTTTTCAACATACCATCGTGGCAAGCAGGGTTTTCTACTGCGCAGTATATAAAGGGAGATCGATCTATAGACTTCACTTCGAAGTACATTTCGAAGTATATGACAAAGAGTAATGGCCAAAAGATCGGAGGCCGTTACTATTTGAGCGGCGGGGATCTGATTCGCCCTACTTACGTATACGGGGATTCAATAGATGAACTTCTACCTGCCGACGATCTGACGCCAACCTATCAACGGAACATCTCTCAGGATTGGGGCAGTTACCGAGAATATTCATTCATTTAAATCCGTTTTATTGGACAAAAGGAGGTTTTTATGAGTTATAATGTTGCTTGTTCCGCAGGAGCGAAGGTAGTTGTTGAGGGTGAAGCGCTTTCTCTGAATGGTCTTCACAAGGTCATCGATCTTTGTTCTGAATATGAGTCTTTTCTCCCTATCACAATAGTCGTACATACTTCTGATACTAAGCCGAAAAATATAATCAGATATCTTCCCGTGCAGGACTTCCGCTTCGCAGAAGACTACAAACACGCCGCTCTGATCGACTACGATCTTGACGATGGCGACGAAGAGGAAGAGGAAGACGAAGACGAAGACGAGGAAAGGGAAGAGGCTACGACTTCGACTAATAGCGGAAGGTTTCGAAAAAAGTATATTATAAGAATCTCAGACATTTGACTTTTTAGGATTGTCAAAAATGAGAGCAAAATATATCGACAAAAAAACAGTTCAAAAGCTCCGATCTTGCATAGGCGCGCGGAAGTGGCTACCGCTCCGGATCAGCATAGAAACGGGCTTGAGAATCGGGGACGTCGTCGGCCTCAAATATTCAGCTTTCAAAAAATCGAACAGTGTTGCGTATGTGCGCGTAAAAGCGCAGAAAACCGGAAAAACCGACGACTTCCCCATTTCTGATTCTCTTTATCAGCTTATAAAGAAAAAGCATAAAGACGCCAGGGAAGAGGAGAAACGGATCGGCGTCCGGGCGAATCCGAAAGGATTCGTCTTTCCGAGTTACGGGAAGACCGGACACCTGACCAGGCAAGCCGCCTGGGCCAGGATGAAAGCCGCAGCCGCGCATCTCAATATTGACTCTGACGGTATATCTCCGCATTCGCTTCGAAAGTGCTTTGCTGTCGCTCTTCGACACGAACACGGCCTCGCCGCCGTTCGGAAGGCGCTTCAACATTCTAACGACGCGGTCACCAGGATATATGCTTACGCCGACACGATCTTGAACTTTGATTCAGACGCTCCGATCAGGTGGCGAGACGTCGAGCTGATCGTCGAATATATCCTGGACAGACTTCACGAAAAATGATGTTGACTTTCTTCTAAAAATGTGGTATAGTAAAAACGCTGGGTAAACGGGTGACGTTTACAAGGCTGCTCATTCCCATGATGCTTACGGGGTCCCGTTCCGTGCATCGGGCAGCTTGGGAAAAGCGGGCGCTTATATAAGAGCGCCCGCTTTTTATATCAGAGCTCGCGCAAGATCGACCAACCCGAGACCCAGCTCAGCCGCACCGCGGCCGCAGCGCACAAGTGCGCGCGGACACGGGCGGATTGCCGCCGCGCACGGCGGCAGAGCCTCACAAGCGAAAAGAAACCAAAAACTATACGAAAGGATTCTTGTATACGAACGACCAACGGGGCAGAGCCCCCAGCGGCGCGCGCAAGGCTTTTATTTATTTTAATACACCCAATTATACAAAATGCAAATTTTGTATAATTGGGGGAACTAAAAAGGGGGTAAATATGCTATTATCCATAGATATCGGCAATACTTATATAAAGACGGCCCTTTTCGACGAGGACGATAATATCCTGTCCAAGTTCTCGATCTCATCTGCTTTTCGCCGCAGTTCCGACGAATACGGTCTCCTGATAGATGGATTCATTTCGGAATACATATCGAATATCGACGCGGTCGTTATCTGTTCCGTAGTACCTTCGCTCACAAAACCACTGTTTGAAGCTGCCGAAAAGATCTCCGGTACCAAACCCTTCTTAATAGCGTCCGGAACGAAAACCGGTTTTAAGATCAAGATATACGACGCGTCCGAGCTCGGTGCGGATATCGTATCGAACGTCGCCGCGTCAAGACAAGTTTCAGGATATCCGCAGATAATCGTCGACGCGGGTACCGCTACGACCTTCACCGTTGTAGACCGATCGGGAGACGTTATCGGTACTCTGATACATCCCGGACTGAAGATCTGTATTGACGCTCTTGCTCTTTCGGCTGCGAAGCTCTCGGAGGAGACCGTTCAGGCCCCGAGAAAGCTAATTGGACAAAATTCTACGGAAAGTATTCAAAGCGGCGTGATTTACGGCCATGCGGCGATGATCGACGGCATTATTTCCAAGATATGCGATGAACTGAAAGAGGCTGACGCGGACAAGCCCTCTCTTATTATTACAGGCGAAAACGCCGATATTATAACGCCTTTCTGCAATTATTCATTTATCTGCGACCCCGATCTTACGCTTAAAGGAGGAGCACTTCTCTATCGACTGAACAGAAGAAGATCCTGAATTATACAAAACTTTTTAATCAACAATATTTTGTATAATTGCCGTGTTTTCTTCTTTTCATACATTTCAATGCATACGCTTTACCGCGGCCTTTCCGCGGAAGGCAGTATCGGGTTCAAGCCCCGGGAGGTCATCATGACAAACAAATACGCTGACACACACAATTCCAACCACGCAAAACTGTTGAAGCTGACTCAGGTTGCCGTACTGACTGCGATCGTTATAGTGCTTCAGCTTATCGGTGCGGTCATTAAGTTCGGACCTTTTTCGGTCTCGCTCGTTCTTGTTCCGATTGTTATCGGAGCTATTCTCTGCGGACCTCTCGCAGGAGCGTGGCTCGGTCTCGTTTTCGGCGCGGTAGTTCTTCTGTCCGGCGACGCAGCGGCGTTCTACGCATTGAGTCCGGCCGGTACGATCTGCCTCGTTCTTATAAAAGGAACCGCGGCGGGTCTCTGTTCCGGTCTCGTTTACAAAGCACTTTTAAAATGGCATAAGTATCCCGCGGTATTACTGTCGGCTATCGTTTGTCCCGTCGTCAATACCGGCCTCTTCCTTATCGGCTGCCTGACGGTATTCAGACCTTACCTTCAGAATTTCAGCGAGGAAAAAATAGCAAATCCCCTCATTTTCGTAATAACCGCCTTCATAGGACTTAATTTCGTATTCGAGCTCGTTCTCAACGTCGTTCTCGCTCCCGTTATCGTCAAACTGACAGATATGGGTAAGAATTATTTCAGGAAAAACAAATAATTTTATTATTTCTCTTCCATTTTTAAAATATTTGTGGTATATTAATATTAATTGATTTAAAAAAATACATTTCGGAGGAAATAATATGCAGACTGTTAAAATGAGAGTTATACACTCTGCGGGAAAAAAGAAAAGAGTCGTTACGTTTGCGACGGCAATAGCCGAGGCTTTCAAGTGCCAGGTAGACGCAGCTCCGCCCGCATTCCCGTGTGACAAGGAGAAACTTGTCGTTATCGTTATGTCCATCAAAGGCGAGCCTGACGATAAGCTCAGAAGATTCTGCGGCGAGCTCACAAAAGAGCGCGCGCTGAATACGGTTCTCGTTGTTGAAGGCGATCCCAATTCGAGCGGCGTAAACCAGATCAGAGAGACTCTGAAGGAAGCCGGAACGAACGTGATCGACGACGTTTATACTATTGACGGCGGCGGTTTCTTCGCAGGTAAGAAGATCTCTCTCGAAGAACGTACCGAGATCGTTAAATGGGTCGAAGGTATCATCAACAAGACGTTCTATAAGGCTGAAGAAAAAGCCGAAAATAAAGCTGAGTAATTCAAAACGCAAAAAGGCGAGCGCACCGCTCGCCTTTTTTACTGCTTAAAATGATTTATTTATTTGCCGTTTTTCGTATATAATTATATTTATGAGAGAGAAAATCTCGGTAACGTACGCCGCAACGGATACGATAAAATACGTACCTGAAGATACAGCGATCGATATTGGTAATATAACCGCTATCACGCACATAGTGTAAACCAGTTTGCTCTTCGTTATGCTCTGCCCGATGAACGAGAAAAAGAAATACAGAACGGTAAGCGTTATACCGATTATCATCCTTATGGTTGATAATGAATCTATATACTGGTTTTTAGAAAATACAGCGTAATTATCGATAACCAGCTTTGACCCGTCAAGCTTCAGAACGTTTGCCGCAAGTATGAATGCGACGACGTAGAAAGCCGTGTGCAGTATCAGCAAGATAATATTTGATATCTTTCTCATAACACAGTATACTTAAAACTTATAAACCGTTGTAAAGTCGTACTTTTCCCCGGGCTTCAAAACCGTGTTCGTGAAATTGGGGTGGTTTATCGAATCGGGCATATGCTGAGTCTCGAAGCAGACCGCGCAGTTCTTTCTCTGAGGCATACCGCCTTTGAACGGAAGGTCGTTCTCGTCGATCATATTCGACGTATAGATCTGAACGCAGGGCTGATTCGTGAGAACGCTCATTTTGATACCGTTTGCGGGGTTTTCAAGAGTCGCGATGAGCTTAACCGTACCGTCGTAGTTGTTGACGATATAGTTGTTGTCGTAACCGCCGTGCTGGATATCCATTGACGGCTCTGAGTCGAAATCGCGTCCTATCGGCTTCGGCGTGTTGAAGTCGTAAGCCGTGCCCTTGACGTTTATAAAGTTTCCGGTCGGGATAAGCTCATAGTCCTGCTCGTTGATCTTATCAGCGTCTATCCACATCACCTGGTCTTTGATAGTTCCGACTCCGCATCCGGCAAGGTTGAAGTACGAATGATTCGTGAGGTTGACGATAGTATCTTTGTCCGTTACGGCTTCGTATCTGATCGAAAGACCTCCCTCTTTTACGAGCTTATATGTGACCGTGGTCGTGAGAGTTCCGGGATAATTTTCTTCCATGTCGGGGCTGACGTACTTCAGAACGATCGTCGGCTCTTCGCCGTCGTCACACGAAACCACGTCCCAGATGCGCTTGTTGAAGCCGATCTTTCCGCCGTGAGCGGAATTGTTCCCGTCGTTTGCAAACAGCTTGTATTCCACGCCGTTCAGCGTGTAGCGGCAGTTATGTATTCTGTTGCAGACTCTGCCGATTATAGCGCCCTGGTATCCTCCCGCGTTCAGATAACCGTCGACTGAATCGAAGCCGCATACGACGTCGACTTCCCTGCCTTCCCTGTCGTTAACGAGGAGCTTTACTACCGTACCGCCGAAATCGCTGATAACGGCTTTTACGTGACTGCCGTTCGAGAGCGTATACACGAATACTTCCCTGCCGTCGGGAGCGTGACCGAAAGATTTCTTTTCTATCATAATAATATCTCCTTAGTCTGTGTACCCGTCGGGATTCATTTCCTGCCATCTTGCGAGGTCGACGCACATATCCTTGATGTTCTTCTCTGCTTTCCAGCCGAGCATTTTATAAGCTTTTTCGGGATTTGCGTAGCACTCACCGATGTCGCCGGGGCGGCGAGGAGCTATTTTGTAATTCACTTTCTTGCCCGAGGCTTCTTCATACGCTTTAACAATTTCAAGAACCGAATATCCGGTACCGGTACCTACGTTGAAGTAGTCAATACCTTTGTGCTCACGGGCATATTTAAGAGCGCACAGATGCGCCTTCGCAAGGTCGACGACGTGGATGTAGTCGCGGACGCCCGTTCCGTCCGGAGTGTCGTAATCGTTGCCGAAAACGGAAAGACATTCGAGCTTGCCCGCAGCGACTTTGGATACGTAAGGAAGAAGATTGTTCGGAATGCCTCTCGGGTCTTCGCCGATAAGCCCCGACGGATGAGCGCCGATCGGATTGAAGTATCTGAGGATCGCGACGCTCCATTCCGGGTCCGATACGCATATATCGGCTAGAATGCGTTCGATCATCAGCTTGGTCTCGCCGTAAGGATTCGTTGTAGAGAGCGGAAAGTCCTCGCTTATCGGAACGGACTTGGGAAGTCCGTAAACTGTCGCGGAAGAACTGAAAACAATCTTTTTAGCTCCGTACTTCGACATCAGCTCGCAGAGATTCAGAGTTCCCATGAGATTGTTGTGATAGTACATCATCGGCTTCGCGACCGATTCTCCGACCGCCTTGAAGCCCGCGAAATGGATAACGGATTCGATATCGTTTTCCTTGAATATCTTTTCACACTCGTCTTTATCGAGAAGATCGGCTTTGTAAAACTTCGGTCTCTTTCCGGTGATCTGCTCGAGTCTGTCGAGAACGCATTCCTTTGAGTTTGAAAGGTTGTCGACTATAACGAGGTCTTCGTTCGCACCTGTGAGCTCAACTACCGTATGAGAGCCGATAAAGCCGGTGCCGCCCGTAACAAGAATTGCCATATATACCTCCGAGTTCTATGAGAAGCAGGCCGATATTATATCAGCCTGCATTATTACAAGGGTCGTATTATTTCCAGAGTCCCTTCGGATACTCACCTGCGTCGATAAGAGCTTTGATCTTCTTAACGACTTCCGGCTTATCGTCGTGATAAGTAACTCCGTACCATCTTGCGCTCGTTTCAATGACTTTGACGTCGCAGTAAGAGCGGCGTCTGAGAGCGCCGACTACGTTGGGAAGATAGCATTCGGACTTGAGAGGCTCGCGTCCTTCATCGTAGATGAATTTTACGAATTCTTCAGCAGCGCCTTTGAAAAGTCCCGGTGTGAAGCCCCAGAAGTTCATAGAAACGAGAGTTTCGTTCCCGAGTTCGCCGCACTCTCCGTCCGCTTCTTCAAAACGGGCGCCGCTCTCTGTCTTGAATATCTTTGTTCTCTCGATTATATCTGTGAGCATGCCGTTCTCGTCTGTCTGACAAATGCCGCGCGCAACGGAGCCGTTGTCAGTCAGCGTATTGCCGAGTCTGTAACCGATCATGCAGAAATGATTTCCGTCCGT
>CADBTH010000128.1 GCA_902797495.1 uncultured Ruminococcus sp. | reverse complement strand
TACCATCTGACCGCCGACGGAACCTGCCTGACGGGACGTGAGGTCGCCGTTGTAGCCGTTCGTAAGGTTTACTCCTACTTCGCTTGCAGCTTCCATCTTGAACTGCTCAAGCGCTGCCTTTGCACCAGGCACGAGATTCTTGTTGCTTGACATTTTCTTCTCCCTTCATAAATTGCTCCTTGCGGAGCTATCTATATTTAATCGAGAACTTTCCGTTCTCTGAATCTATTATCGACAGCTTACCGCAATTTATGATTGGAAATTATTTGTCTGTAATATAAATACAAACGGAAATGACGTTTAAACTACGATCTTCGCTTTGCTTCCGCCGAGAGAGTCCTTTGTGACGACTATCTGACGGTCGATCCTTTCCTTCAGATCCGCGACGTGGGAGATGATGCCGACGAGTCGTTCTCCGCCGGAGAGTCCTGCGAGCGCTCTCATCGCCTGTTCGAGCGCGTCGGGGCTGAGCGAGCCGAAGCCCTCGTCAACGAACATGGTGTCGAGCCTTATGCCGCCTGCGGAAGACTGTATTTCGTCGGAGAGTCCGAGCGCGAGGGCGAGAGACGCTAAGAACGTTTCGCCGCCCGAAAGAGTGTTGACGCTTCGGACGCTTCCGTTATAGTGATCGACAACGTCGAGTTCGAGTCCGCTTTTGTTCTGAAGGTTTTCCGCTTCAGCTCTGCGTTTCAGCTCGTACTGTCCTCCGGACATGACCATAAGTCTGGTGTTTGCGCGCATTATGATGCGGTCGAAATACGCCATCTGAACGTAAGTCTCGAGAACTATCTTTTCTTTTCCCGAAACCGTTCCGTTCGCGGTGTTTGAAAGGGACGTGATCCACGCGCGTTCCCGCTCCTTCTCGGCAAGTCTGAGAAGGTTCTTTTCCACGTTTGAAAGAACGGACGCGTTTGTGGACAGTCTCGATCCTACTTTGATCTGCTCTTTCGAAAGTGACGACCTGAGCTCCTTGAGTTCCGTCTGCCGCGCCTCTTCTTTTTCAACGTCGACGTCGACTCTTCCGTCGAGAGTTCTCTTTGCTTCCGCGATAGAAGAGGTGAGTCTTACGTATTCTTTTTCACATTTTTCAAAGGTTTCCTTGGCCGCGGCGAGGTTTGATCCGATCCTCTCTTTTTCGTTTTTCTTTTGTTCGAGCGCCTGTTCCGCATCGCTCTTGGACGAATGATCGAGGCCGTCCGAGAGAGTCTTTGTCTGAGAGGACAGTTCGTCGAGTATCGATCTCAGGTTCTTCCGTTCAGTCTCGTTTTTACCGACTGAATCGGACAACTCCTTCATCTCTTTTTCGGTATGCGCTATCGTCTTGTCAAGCTCGTTCTTTTTTATTATACCGAGATCGGCTTCTTCAAGAGCCGTCTCTGTAGCTTTGTTCTCTTCGTTCTCGCGGCGGAGTCTTTCCGTGAGTGCGGAGGCGCACTTCGCGACGTCTTCGAACCCACCGAACAATTCGTTTGATTTAGCGGCGATATCGATCATTTTTTCTTCCCGGCGCGCGGCGCACTTCCCCGCAGACTCGCTCGCCGCCGCTGCCGCCTTGTCGGCCGCCTCGGCAGCCTTTTTTGACGAATCGAGCCGTTCTTTATCGGGAGCGTCGACTGACGTCGTCGCTTTATTCGGGTGGTGTACCGATCCGCACACGGGACAAGGCTCGCCCTCTTCGAGATCTTTTGCCATAATACCCGCCTGAGCGTCGAGATACGCTCTGTAAAGACTTTCGTATTCGTCTTTCGCTTTATCGGATACGGCGCGCTTTTCTTTATATTCGAGCCTTTTTTTCTCCGTCTCGTCCGTCGCCGTTTCATATTCCGACAACAGTTTCGAGAGAGAACGCAGTTTCTCCAGAACCGCGTCGCGGGCGTTTTTTTCGGAAAGGAGTTTTTCGCGTTTAAGCTCGATACCCTCGAGAGACTTTTTTTCGTCAGAGAGAGTTTTATACTTCTCTTCGAGAGACGCTGCGGCGAGAGCCGTTTCTTTCGCGTCAGCGGTCAGCTTTTCTAACTTTTCGGTATGCTGCGATATCTTTTTCGATATCGCCTCTATCTGACCGAATCGGAAAACAACGTCCGTGAGTCGGGATATTTCGGTTTCGAGCCCTTTGATCTTCAAGGCCTCTTTCTCCGCGGCGTCGAGCGCTTCTTTGAATTCGTCTCTCCGGGGAAGCATCTTTTCGAGCTCCGCCTCGTTTTCTTTGAGCGACTCCTCCGTCTTTCTGTACTGCGCAGCTGCCGCGAGCGCTTTCGTTATGTTTTCAAGTTCTTTTTCCGCGCCGTCGATCTTTTCGGACAGTTCGCCCGACAACGCGCGATCGTTGCGGATAAGTCTTGACAGGAGAGAGAGCACTTCGTCGGAAGGCATCTCGCCGTCTTTCGCTCTCGCTACTTCTACGGTCTCAGGGCCGTCCTCGTCGCAGACTATCTCTCCGACGTACTGTTCGATCCCCTTCTGAACGTCCTCGCATTCCCTTCTTATTCTGCCCGCCGCATCTTTCAGTTCTTCCTGAAGTATCCGGTATTTATCGGTATGAAATATATTCCTGAAAATCTTTTTTCTCTCGTCGGTACCGGCGAGAAGAAGCTTTTGGAAGTCGCCCTGAGCGATCATTGCGATCCTCGAAAACTGCGAGCGGTCGAGCCCGACGATCTCAATGATCGAATCGTTGACTTCTTTGAGTTTTGTCACGACGTTTCCGTTCGGCATATGAAGCTCGGCGGAGGCTTTCTCTTCCGCGACACCGGTACCCGTTCTCTTTGCGCGCATATACGTTGGGTTTCTCCTGACGCGATATACTTTACCCGCGTATTCGAAAGTCAGCTCCACTTCGGTCGGACGGTCGAGAGGCGCGTATTTCGACCTCAGCATGGCGGCGTTTCTCACGTCGCCGCTCGGCTCTCCGTAAAGCGCGAAGGTGATCGCGTCGAATATCGTCGTTTTTCCTGCGCCGGTGTCTCCCGTTATCAGATACAGTCCGCTCGTTCCGAACTGTTCGAGATCGAGCTCCTCCCGTCCGGAATAAGGCCCGAAGGCAGACATTACAAGTTTTAAAGGCCTCATCGGTCGACCTCCCGGATATTCCCTATCAACGCTTTCACGAACTCCTCCTGCTCTTCGGACATCGGAGCGCCGTTCTGCTTCTCGTAAAACTCTCCGAACAGGGTGAGAGGAGACTTGTTCCGGGCTTCCGCATCTTCCGTGATCACGGATGCGTGCCTCGTCCTTCTGTTGTCGTAATCGAGTTTCATCAGATTGCGGTAAACGGTGCGGAGCTTAATGACAGCGTCCGGAACGTCGTCTTCGTCCGTCAGCGTTATATGAATGTAATCGTCGCGGTAAGTCGTTCCCTCGTAGAACTCTTTCTCTACAAGTTCGCAGTACTTGCCTTTGATCCTCTTCATGTCGCGGAGGGGCGTGAGCGGTACTGTTCTGACTTCAACGTCCCCTTTTTCGGCGAGCTCTACTACCGTTACTGATTTTTGGTGAGAGGCTTCGGAGAAAGAATACTTGAGCGGAGTTCCCGAATACCTGATCCTCCCTTTCACTATATCCTGAGGTCCGTGAATGTGGCCGAGGGCGACGTAATCGAACGCGTCAAAGACGGAGGCGTCGACGTTATCCGACCCTCCGACTGAGACTTCTTCCGATTCGGAGCGCAGCGCTCCCGTTACGAACTGGTGCGTTACGAGCAAGTTCCTCGCGTCGCGCGAGACGTTCATCTCCCCGACTGCCGCGCGAAGCGCGTCCGTATAGGAGACTATCTCTTCATCGGGAAAAAATTTTTTTACGGTCACCGGTTTTACGAACGGGAGAAGATATACGGACAGTTCGCCGTGAACGTCGCGCATCACGATCTTCTCCGCATGGCCGTTGTAAACGGGAGATATATGTATCCCCTCGCGTTTCATAATGCGCGAAGCGAACGAGAGGCGTTCGGGAGAATCGTGGTTACCGCTTATAATAAAGACTTCCGCGCGCCTATTTGACAACGCCACGAGGAATTCGTCGAACACTTCGACCGCCTCGGCGGACGGCACGGTTTTATCGTAAACGTCACCGGCGATTATGACTCCGTCCGGATCCTCGCCGTTGATGATATTAAGGATCTGTTTCAATACGTACTTCTGATCCTCGATCATTGAAAACTCGTTGACTCTCTTACCGACGTGAAGATCGGATAAATGAACGAACTTCATTGTCCGTCGTCGATAGCCTTTTCAGCCCAGGCGGATATTTTGTACTGTTCGCTTGCGACGACCGAGCCCTGTACAGCAAGACTCCCGCCGAATTCGGCGCCGCGGCAGACCTTTTTGATATCCTCTTCCGCGTGTCCGAGACCGCTTCCCTCGTGGGTCATGAAGAGCATGACTTTCTTGCCCGTCCAGTCGAGTCTTTCAAGCTGCGAAAAGACCGCGCACGGAAGAGTTCCCCACCAGTTGGGGCCGCAGATGAAGATCCTGTCGTAGTTCGAGAGGTCTTCGATATACTCTTTGAGTTCGGGGCGCGCGCCCTCCTCCGCTTCTTTCTTTGCGACTTTTATACACTCGTTGTAGTCTTCGGGATAATCGACGACAGTCTTTATCTCGAAAGTTTCAGCCCAGGTCGTTCTCTGGATGATCTGCGCGCCGATCGCGGTGTTTCCCATGACGATCGACCTGACTTTATCGCAGACGTAGTTTTCACCGTTTCTGGAATAACAGATGATGAGGTTTCTGTCGTGACGTACCATGATTTTTCCTCCGGAATGTTTTTTATATTATAGCATAATATTTCTTGATATGAAATACCCTGCGGTAGAAATTATACCGCAGGGAGCGTTTTATTTTTCCGTTCTGCGCGAAATGACGATATCCGATATCACGAGCGCGAGGCACGCGAGTCTTATAATAAGACCTATCACGTAATAAAGCGTTCCGAACACGAAATTGAAACGGAAAGGCAGCGCGCGGACGACGACGTCTATACATATCATAACTGCGGCGAAGTATTTCGCTGCGGGAGCGGTCTTCTTAAGCGATAAGAGTTTTTTCATTATCACGCCGTAGGCGAAAGCGACGGCGGCAAGAGTGAAATATACGAATATCTCGCTCAGCGTCAGTCTGTAAAGAGACGACAAAAGGAGAGATTCGACACGCGGAACGGCGCTCATACCCGTATCGAACATCACCGACGTGAATCCGCGCGGTATCACGGCGCTATTGAATCCGGAGCAATAAAGAATGTGTATCAGAGGCAAAAGAGACGATATCTGAAATATCAGAACGTAGATCTTCGTACCGGAATACGGTCTTTTCTTAAAAATATTCATCCGTTCACCTCCTTGAGATCGAGAGAACGGTAGTACTCTATCCTGTCCTCGTCAGTCATACTGTCCTCAAAGCTATAGACCGTCTTTCCTCCGTCGAAATATCTGACGGTAACGACGTCGTCCTCTGCGCGGATCGTGTCTGACGACATGGAATACAGTTTATAGAGAGAATTTGTCTCAAACTGCCATGACGGCATCATGAATCCGTCGAGGCATACGATCTCTCCCGACTCGCACTTTCCTATCATCATGGCGTTTTTTATGACGACTTTCTTTTCGTACGTCTCAAGGTCTATCCTCACGAAATCGGACACCATCATTCCGAGAGACGTCATTCTGTACTCGTTGCAGTAAAGAACGCCGTCTTCGATCGAAACACCCCAGTCGTATCCGAAGTTACCCTCGACTTTGAGTTCTCCCGCGTACCCTTTACCTTTATACAGACCGCTCGGCGTAAGTTCGGTATACCTGACGGAATAGTCGGTCCCTTCTATTTCGTACACGTCGTTGTTGATCCGTATATTCGCCATATCGGTGAGTCCGAAAAAGACGAAGATGACAAAGATAGAAAAGATGATCAGCATCATTATAAACGCATTGAACGAAAACTTGACTTTTTGCATTGTCCCTCCGATGATTAAGCCGACAGCAGCGGTTTGTTATTAATCAATTATACCATATAACTCCGAGTATTTCAAGAAGGAAAAACGGGCCGCCGAAGCGACCCGTCATACAGTCAAATAATTATTCAGTCTACCTGAGGGAGCTTTGCAAAGCTTGCAGCGAGTTCCTCGTCGGTGGGGATGTAATCGTCCATCTTGCCGTCGTGGAATTTTTCGTAAGCGACCATATCGAAGTAGCCGGTACCGGTGAGTCCGAAGAGGATGGTCTTTTCCTCTCCCGTCTCGCGGCACTTGATCGCCTCGTCTATCGCAACTCTGATAGCGTGGCTGCTCTCCGGAGCGGGGAGTATGCCCTCGCATCTTGCGAAGTACTCTGCCGCCTCGAAGACCTTCGTCTGAGGAACGGAACGTGCGGTCATAAGCCCGTCGTCGTAAAGCTGGGACAGAGTCGAGCTCATGCCGTGATAGCGGAGTCCTCCCGCGTGGTTCGGAGCGGGGATGAAGCCGGAGCCGAGCGTGTACATCTTTGCGAGCGGGCAAACCATGCCGGTGTCGCAGAAGTCGTACGCGTACTTGCCTCTTGTGAAAGAGGGACAGGACGCGGGCTCGACGGCTATGATCTCATAGTCCGCCTCTCCGCGGAGCTTTTCGCCCATGAACGGGGAGATAAGTCCGCCGAGGTTGGAGCCGCCGCCGGCGCAGCCGATGATCATATCGGGCTTGATGCCGTACTTGTCGCAAGCAGCTTTCGTCTCGAGACCGATAACGGACTGATGGAGAAGGACCTGGTTGAGAACGCTTCCGAGAACGTAGCGGTAGCCTTCCTGCTTTGTTGCGGCTTCCACTGCTTCAGAAATCG
>CADBTH010000127.1 GCA_902797495.1 uncultured Ruminococcus sp. | reverse complement strand
GCGCCCTGCATAGCCGCCTTGTGCGACGACATACAGATGCTGTCGCAGATGACTTTGGCGAGTATCTCGTCTTCCTTCATTTCGGGAAGATCGAACTCCTCCGTGCGGATATCGTTCTTGCCGTAAAGCCTTACAGCCCTCGTTTTCATAAACACACCTTCTTTATCTCACGTCGGTGAAGCCGACTTTTCTTTTTACTTTGGACATGGTACGCATAGCCGCTCTCGCAGCTTCCGCCGAACCTTTTCTCATAATGTCTTCAAGATACTTTTTGTCAGCCGAAAGACGGGCGAATTCGCTCCTCACGTTCTCAAGGGAATCCGCGACGGCTTCTCCTACCGCGAGCTTGAAGTCTCCGTATCCGCGTCCGTCGAACTCCGCTTCGACGTCGTCCGGGTTCTTGCCCGTGACCGCGCCGTAGATCGATATCAGGTTTTCGATCCCCTCTTTTCCTTCTCCGCGGCGAACTTCGCATCCGGAGTCGGTAACGGCTCTCTTGAATTTTCTGATTATCGTGTCGCGGTCGTCGAGGATCCTGATGACCGCGTTCTCGTTCGGATCGGACTTGCTCATCTTCTTCGAAGGCTCGGCGAGGGACATGATCTTAGCCGTCGTCTGAGGTATATATCCCTCGGGAACTACGAACGTGTCTCCGTAGACGCCGTTGAATCTGTTCGCAATATCGCGGGAGAGCTCGAGATGCTGTTTCTGGTCAACACCGACGGGTACGAGCTCCGTCTGATAAAGGAGGATATCAGCCGCCATGAGGGACGGGTACGTGAAGAGGCCCGCGTTTATATTGTCCGCGTTCTTCGCGCTCTTGTCCTTGAACTGAGTCATTCTCGAGAGCTCGCCGAACATCGTATAGCAGTCGAGGATCCAACCGAGTTCCGCGTGAGCGGGGACGTGGCTCTGAACGAACAAAACGTTCTTTTCCGGGTCGAGACCGCACGCCATGTACAGAGCGAGGGTGTCGTACGTGCGGCGTCTGAGTTCCGCGGGATTCTGCCTGACGGTGATCGCGTGCATATCGACTACGCAGTAGTAGCACCTGTATTCATCCGAGAACGCGGAAAAATTCTTTATTGCCCCGAGATAGTTGCCGAGGGTCAGGGATCCTGACGGCTGAACTCCCGAGAACACTACTTTCTTGTCCTGAAACATAATTATCCTCTGAACATAATCAAATCTTTTTATTATATAATTATACTATCTTTTCATACTTATGTCAATCGGAATCTTGTGTTATATGCGGGAAGGGATCATTCGTTTTTTATCTGTTTTCGACAAAAAACGTGATTGGTACTTTACAAAACAAAAAAAATATGATATTATATTTCGGTAAGTTTTAAAGTAATTTTATGTTTGAGCGTATCCTGTACGCAGTTCGGAAGGAGAACGATGGATAACAATACGGTAACTAAGGAAGAGGTAAATGAGACCAAAACGGTATCCCGGGCAAAGCGTCCGGGGAAAGTTGCGACAATAGTACTTTGCGTCCTTTTTACTCTCGGCGCGGCGCTCATCGCCGCCTCTATTTGGTACAGAGTCACTTTTAATATAGGCTTCAAGGAAATGCTCTACACCCTTTTCTTCTCCCCTCTCAAGGGAACCGATTCGGGTATAGTCTGGGGTGCTCTCGCGGTATGCGTACCGCCTGTCGTCGTTGCGGCAATAATTTATATTGTCGTGTTCCTGAGATCGCGCGCTTATCTTGCGAAGCATCCGGGAGAGGACGTACCCGCAGACGAAACGGCGACGAAGGAGGAGCGCAAGGCGGCGAAAAAGGCGCGCACGGCAGAGCAGAAAAAGATCGACAGAAACAGATCTGTCAGATGGTTCTGCGTCATACTCGCCATCGCCGTATTCATCGGCTCCGTGATCGGCGCGTTCATCTCTCTCGGTATCTATCCTTATCTGAAATCGATCAACGATACGACGAAGATCTACGACGAGGAGTACGTAAAACCCGATCCCGCCAAGATCGTCGCAAACGGCAAGACGAAGAACCTTATCTACATATATCTCGAGAGTATGGAGACGACTTACGCTTCCACAGACGTCGGGGGATATCAGGAAACGAACTATATGTCGGGAATGACCGATCTCGCAAGAGAGAACCTCTCCTTCTCCGATAAGGAAGGCGGACTTCTCGGCGGATTCCGCAACCCCGAAGGCACGAGATGGACGATCGCGGCGATCCTCGCGACGACCTCCGGCGTTCCGTTCTCATTCCCGGTCGGCAGGAACCAGATGAGCCGCAGAACGACGTTCGCTCCGGGTCTCACGAACCTCGGAGATATTCTCGAGGAAAAGGGATACGAGCAGGAGTTCCTGTGCGGTTCCGACGCCGAGTTCGGCGGAAGAAAGAACTACTTCACTCAGCACGGCAACTACAAGATCTTCGACCTTTTCAGCGCCCGCGAGAAAAGATATATCGCTCCGGACTATAAAGTATGGTGGGGATATGAGGACGAGTATCTTTATAAGATCGCAAAAGACGAGCTGACAGAGCTCGCCTCCCACGACGGGCCCTTCAACTTCACTATGCTCACGGTAGATACGCATCATATCGACGGATACGTCTGCAATCTCTGCGAGCACACGTACAAGAACACGACGGCGAACGTCGTTTCCTGCGCAGACCGCCAGCTCGTCGAATTCATCGATTGGATAAAGGAACAGGATTTCTTCGAGGACACGGTAGTCATCATCAGCGGAGACCATCCGAGAATGGATACCAACCTCGTTGAGGACGTTGAGTACGACGACAGAACGATCTACAACTGCTTCATCAATACGGACGCAGTACCCGAGCGCGGAAGCGAGAACAGATCGTTCACGCCTATGGATATGTTCCCGACCATCCTCGAAGCTATCGGCTTCGACGTCGAGGGAGACCGACTCGGGCTCGGAACGAGTATGTTTTCGTCCCTTCCCACTCTCGCGGAGAGATACGCCGACGAGATAGCCGAAGAGAAGGCGAAGGAGGGCGAGGAGATCACCGCGGAGGAAGCGGAGAAGCTCGGATATCAGAAGCTGAACGAAGAGGTCTCCAAATACTCTGAGTTCTACAATAACTTTTCAAAAGATTCGTATAAATAAGATCAAAAAAGCTGCCGCGTTTGCGGCAGCTTTTTGATTTTACAGAATGAGCATCGCGTCTCCGAAGGAGAAGAATCTGTACTTTTCTTCCACCGCGATCTTATACGCTTCGAGCATTTTCTCCCTCGTGTAGAAAGCGGAGACGAGCATCAGCAACGTGCTCTCGGGAAGATGGAAATTCGTTATCAGCGAATCTGTGATCTTGAATCGGTATCCGGGATAGATGAATATCCCCGTGTCGTCCCTGACGGGATGAAGCGCTCCGTCGTCGTCCGACGCGCTCTCGATCGTACGGCACGAGGTCGTGCCGACGGCGATCACCCTTCCTCCCGCGGCGCGGCGCTCGTTTATTATCTTAGCCGCCTCTTCGGTAACTTCGATATATTCCGCGTGCATCTCGTGGTCCTCGATATGCTCTTCCTTGACGGGTCGGAACGTGCCGAGCCCGACGTGGAGAAGAACGGGAACGACGGCGACGCCCTTTGCGCGTATCCTGTCGAGCAGTTCGGAAGTGAAGTGAAGCCCCGCGGTCGGAGCGGCTGACGAGCCTTCGCACCTCGAATAGACCGTCTGATACCTTTCTCCGTCCTCGAGCTTTTCCTTGATGTACGGGGGGAGCGGCATCGTTCCGAGCGCGTGGAGCGCGGCGTAGACGCTGTCATATTTTTCTCTGTCGGGCGTGAATCTTACTTTTCTGATCCCGCCCTCGGGAAGTATTTCAAGCACGTCGGCGGTGAGAGAGCCGTCTCCGAAGGAGATACGGTCGCCCGTCTTCGCGCGCTTGCCGGGACCGGCGAGCGCCTCCCATACGTCGTTCTCAAGCTGCTTCAGCAGAAGAAGCTCGACGGGAGCGGTACTGTCCGTCGGAACGAGCGTCCCGTCCTCGCATCTGTGACTGCGGTGACCGATCACCCTCGCGGGGATGACTCTCGTGTCGTTGATAACGAGAGTGTCCGTCGGTTCAAGATAGTCTATTATATCGTAAAAGTGCCGGTGCTCGATCTTGCCCGTGTCGCGGTGTATCACCATGAGGCGCGACGAGTCGCGCACCTCGAGCGGAGTCTGAGCGATGCGCTCTTCGGGAAGGTCGTACCAAAAATCTTTCAGAGTGAGGTCTGTCTTTGCAAGTTCGTTTTTGATCATAATTTATTATCAGCGCCCAAACTTCCGTTTGGGCGCTCTTTCTTATCCTTTATATTCTTCAAGCAGTTTTGCGACCAGCGCCCGGATCTCTTCCGCCGCGCCGTCTATCGCAAACTCCGTCTTTATCGACTTGTCTCTCGTCGAGACTTCGACGACTCCCGCGTCGCAGTTCTTCGGGCTGACGACGACTCTTACCGGTATTCCGAACAGGTCGGCGTCCGCGAACATGGAGCCGGGACGGATGTCGCGGTCGTCGTACAGCACTTCGACGCCGTCGTTCTGAAGAGTCTCGTAGAGGCCGTCGGCGACGCGGCTGACCGCCTCGTCGGTCGATCTGAGGTTGCAGATCTCGACCTGCCACGGAGCGATCGACATTGGCCATATCGGGCCGTACTTGTCGCAGCTCTCCTCGCAGACCGACGCCATCAGACGGCCGACGCCGATGCCGTAGCAGCCCATGATCGGGTTTTTCGCCTCGCCGTCGCGGTCGAGGTACGTCATGTTCATCGCCTTCGTGTACTTCGTTCCGAGCTGGAATATGTTGCCGATCTCGATGCCGCGCTTTACCGTGATTACGGGCTTTCCGCACACGGGGCAGACGGCTCCTTCAAAGACCTTCGCAACGTCGACGTAATCAACTTTTCCGACGTCGCGTTCAACGTTCATACCCGTGTAGTGGAAGTCCTGCTCGTTCGCGCCGCAGACGAGGGAGTTTATACCCTCGAGGGACTTGTCGAATACGGCCGTGAGCCCGCCGTCGAGCCCTATCGGCCCTATGAAGCCGGCGACGATGCCGCTCTCTTCCGTGATGACTGCCGCGGGATGCACCTCTTCGCCGAGGTAGTTGCGCAGCTTCGTTTCGTTGACCTCAAGGTCGCCTCTGATGAATACGATCAGGTACGAATCGTCTTTGTTTCTCTGGTAAACGACGGCTTTTGCGAATTTTTTCTCGTCGATCCCGAAGAATTCTTTCAGCGCTTCTATAGTCTTAACGCCGGGAGTAGAGACCTTCTTCAGCTCTTCGACTTCTCCCGCCTCGTTGTCTATCTCGCAGGACGCGACTTCCATGTTCGCGCTGTAGCCGCACTCGGGGCAGATCGCGAGCGTATCCTCTCCGATGTCGGTGAGGAGCATGAATTCATGTGAGATCGAGCCGCCCATCATGCCGGAGTCGGACTTGACGGCGACGACGTTCTTCGCTCCCACTCTTCTGTAAATGCGCTCGTACGCTTCGTAGAAGCGCGCGTAAGTCTTCTCAAGGTCTTCCTGTGACGTGTGGAAGGAGTACGCGTCCTTCATCGTGAACTCTCGAACGCGGATGAGTCCGCCGCGCGCTCTTGGCTCGTCGCGGAATTTCGTCTGTATCTGATAGATCGTGAAAGGATACTGCGTGTAGGACGACGCGGTGTTTCGCGCGAGGTGTACCGCCGCCTCCTCGTGAGTCATACCGAGAACGAGGCGGTTTCCGCCGCGGTCGGTGAATCTCGCCATTTCGGAGCCGATGCTCGTGTAGCGTCCGGACTCCTCCCAGAGGGAAGCGGGCATGACGACGGGGAACATGACCTCCTGCGCGTCGATGCGGTCCATCTCTTCTCTGATTATGTTTTCGATCTTCTTGGCGATCCTTTTGGCGGGAGCGTAGAGCGAGTAGATACCGCTCGCCATATTCTTAATGTAGCCGCCTCTGACCATCAGCTTGTGGCTCTCGATGGTGCAGTCGGACGGCGCGTTCTTGAACCTTTCGCCGAGAAGTGCAGTTACCTTCATTGTTCTTTATATCTCCTTTGATACTGAATTACTTTTTGATTTTTCCCAGTATTTTTTTGACGGAACGTTTCAACCGTTCCGAAACGATCGCTTTTGTCGGAACGGGTCTTCCAAACTTTTCTGCAATTGCAGAAAACGAATCTCCCCTTTCAAGCGCCGAAAGCATATCTCCCCTAGCCGCGGGCTTTTGAGAGCTTTTGTAAAGGGCGACGTTGGAAGCTCCGAGCGCCTTCTCCGAGGTCTCTTTCAGGACGAGGGAGTCCTTGATTTCGTCAAATGCCGAAGACCCTTTCGCGCTTCTGATAACGACCGCGGACGTTCCGCCGTCGTCGTTCATCGACGGCATACAGGACGATATTCCCCAGAAGTCCCCGAGCGTGATATCGGACGCGTAGTGCTCCGCTTTGAAGCGGCAGTCGTAGCAAGATTCTCTCAGCGCCGCGTTGCGCAGAAAGACTCTCAGGTAAGGGTCTTTATACTGAGAATTGATATACGGCTTCTTTCCCGCTGAGTCGACTCTCATGGAGAACTCCTGCCAGCCGCGCGTTTTGTCTCGGAACGAGACGCGCTCGATATCTTTTCCGAAGTTTTCAGAGAGAAATTTTTCAAGCAGTACGGGGGACGGAACTCCGTGGCACAAGAAGTCGACCGCGAGGAGGCCTTCTCTGTCTCCGACGAAGTTCTTCAGGGCGGCGACCCTGCACGGAGTGCCGACGAAGAGGACTTTCCCGCCCTCGTCAAGAAGCGTCTTGACTTTTCCGTAGATCCCGTCGGATACCGCCTCGGTGTATTTCGAGCCCATCATCTCGTCGAGCCCTTCCGGACGGTCTGTTACTTTGTACAGAGCGTGGAAATCTCCGTCGTAACCGACAGCGGCGACGGCGCCGCCGTCCTCGAGAGTCTTGTTTGCAAGAAGTCTGAAAATGCCGCCCGACGAAGACTTTCTTCTTATCTCTTTATCCTTCGCGTACGCGGCGTATACTTTTTCCGCGCGGCTTTCGTTTTCGCCGTTTACGGGACATTTTGCGCGGCAAGCGCCGCACTTCGCGCAGAGCGACGGGTCGATATCCGGACGGGCGAATCCGTAGACGTCTCTCGTTATTTTTATTGCTCCGTGCGGACAGACGTCGGCGCAGAGCGCGCATCCGCAGCAGAGATCGTATTCGCAGATCGTGAATGACATTTTATTTCCTCAGACCGGGGATAAGTTTCCCCGCGTATTTTTTGACCATCCCTTTTTCATACGTATCCATAACGAAGAGGTAAGCGCAGACGGAATAGATGACGACGAATACGGAGCCGTAAACGAGAAGCTCTTTTATTCCGTCGAGAGGGAATATGAGTTTCAGAGCGAGGGTGACGGCGACGGACGGCGCGAGTGCGAATGCCATCGAGCCGATCTCACGCCAATAGCGCTTGATATCGATGCCGCATCTCTTCTGATAGTATATATTGATGATTATTATGTTTGCAAGCACCAGAGCGATGGCTGTTCCGGCAGCGCTTCCGACGCTTCCGTATCTGATCGCGAGCGGTATGCTGATGCCGACGTTCGCTATCGCCATTGCGAGGATTATGAACGCGCGAAACTTAAAGAGGTTTTTTGCCTTGATTATGCTTATCGCAACGCTCTGCGTTATCGGGATCATCGAGGCGATGATCAGGATCAGCGCGACGTAGTAGGATCTTTCGCAGTCCGCTCCCGAATGGATGACGACGAACTTGTGTCCGAACATCGCGAATCCGGAGGAAACGAGGAAGATGAGCAGGAACTGGAGGCGGCTCGTCTTTATGAATTCGCGGTTGAGCGCCTCGTCCCCCTCGTTCCGCGCGACCATTTTGGATATCTTCGGGAGCATGACTCCCGAGAGCGCGGCGGAGAGCTGGAGCACCATCTGATGGTAGTTCGACGCCATCGAGTAGACGGTGACCTCCTTCGTTCCCTTAGTGGACAGAAGGATGAAGTGATCGACCGACCAGTTGACCTTGTCGACGATCTCCGCTATGAAAATGTATATAGAATATGAGAGTATCTCTTTGAAAATGGTTTTGTCGAAACCGAGGAATTTTACGTTCACGCCGAGCTTTTTGCGGCAGTAGACGTAGTTTGCGAAAAGGCACCCTATGCTGACCGCGGTCATGACCGAAACTATAGCTATAGAGTCCGTTTTCAGAACGAGCAGCGGTATCATTATGAGCGGATTCAGCACCGCTCTGAGTATCGCCACGAGTTTTGAGAATATGAATTTTTCGTGGGCGATGACGATGTTCCCGTACATGCTGAGCGGAAAAGTCAGCCCGAGGTTCGCCGCGAGTATCAGCATGATGATGCGGCTCTTTCCGATCTCTTCTCCCACCAGCGCGGGGAAGATCAGCTTCATGTTGAATGAGAGCGCGACGCAAATCGCGGCGGCGACGACGCCGATCGCTCCGAAGATGACCGCAAACATACCGTGGAGCTTTCTCTCGTCCTCGAGCCTGCCAGCGGCGCGGTACTTCGCCGTGTAGACCACGATCCCGTTCCCGAAGCCGAGGTCCATGACGCTCATGTAGTTGATAACGGACGCCGCGAGGTCGTAGAGCCCGTATTCGGACGAGCCGAGAGACCTCTTTACTATGGGAAGGTAGACAAGTATTATCAGAGAGTTGACGGCGATGTAAACGTAGGAGAGCAGAGCTCCCGCCCGCCTTTCGCTTCTCATTTGGCGCCGTCCCGTCCGACGAGGCGCGCGAACTCGTCGCCCGCTTCGTCCGCTCTCGCGATATAGCCCGGCATGATCCGGTCATACGCCGCTCTTATTTTTTCTTCGTTTGCAACTATATTGCTGAAAAACGCGTCGGTCAGAGACGACTCCGCGTCGAGACTCTGCACCGGGATCACGTATCCGTCGTACGTCCCGAAGAGGTCTTTTGCGATGCCCTTCGACTTGACGGAATATCCGACGACGAGAGT
>CADBTH010000126.1 GCA_902797495.1 uncultured Ruminococcus sp. | reverse complement strand
CATGAATTCTCGCTTCGCTCCGTGAATTGGCTTCGCCATGAATTCTCGCTTCGCTCCGTGAATTGAATTGCGCCCGAATGCCGTCAGGCAATTCATGCACGCAGTGCGATTCATGACCGCAGGTCAATTCATGCACCGCAGGTGCAATTCATGACCGAAGGTCAAATCATGCCCCGCAGGGCAATTCATGTTACGCAGGAACAATTCATGCACAAAGTGCAATTCATGCCCGAAGGGCAATTCATTGCGAGCCGTGCTCGCAGTCAGTTCACTCTCGATCCCGTGTAGCTGTAATCGTTCTCGAAGAGCCAGGTCATCGTGTCGCGCACGTCGGACGGGGTCTTCGGCAGGTTTTCAAGTCCTCCGGGCATCTCGCAGAAGGAGAGCGCGCGGAAGGCGCCCTCGCGGACGTCCTTGAGGTACGCCTCGTTCTTCATGTAGTTCCAGAGATCGGCGTAGCGGCGCGAATACTCTTCCCTCGCCGCGTCGTCTCCGTTCACGAAATCGCGCTCGTACGATGCGGAGAGTCCGAGGAAGTGAGCGTGAACGGACGTGTTCCTGACGCGCGCGCGCTCGACCTCCGTCTCAGCCGCCGCATAAGCCGCGTCGAAGAGGGCGCAGATGCGGCCGTACTCGGAGCCGAAATACTCCTTGTCGTACATATCCCAGGGCCAGTCGAAGTTGTTCGTCCAGCACCCCTTGAGGTCGCCCGCTCTGTTCTGAATGTAAAGATATTCTTTGATGTATCTCCAGCCCGCGCCGTACCAGATTATGAGGAACTCGTCGAGGTAGCTCTCGAACTCCTCCTCCGGCATATACGGATCCCACATCATGCGCGAGGCGAGATAGTTTCTCAGCGGCTCGAAGGAGAATCTTCCTCCGCCGCCCTCGTAGTAGCATCCCGCCGCGCCGACGGCGGCGAGGGTCTTCATATCGTTGTAAATGTTGAGTACGTTCGGACTCGGGGAAATATAGTAACCGTATGAGCACGAATAGTACCAGGTGTAGATGTTGTTGGTCAGCTCGCACCACTGTCTGAAATACTTCATGTCGTCGACGTTCGTGTTGTTCGTCTTCGACCCGTCCCACGCGACGGACGGGAGCCTCGGGTTGCCGCCTGCCTCCTCGCACTGCTCGGTGTGATCGTACGTGTGGTTGTTGCAACCGCCGAAGCAGTAGCAAACGCAGACAGTGTCGACGGGGCGCGTGTACTTCGGGGGCTTTCTCGCGTCCCAGTAAGCTATCGTGTAGGTGTCGACGCCGGGCATCGTCTCGCGCTGAGTCTCGGCGACTCTGTTCGCAAGACGGAAGACCGTACCGGAGATCGAGCCCTCCTCCGCGTAGACCGCCTTGCACCTCTCGCAGGTGCAGAAATTCGTGTTGTCGTTCGGGGAGCAGGAGATCTGCGTGAAATCGAATCCGGGCACGTATCCATAGCCCAAGCGCTCAAGATAGAGATTGTAGTTGAAATCGACGATCTTCTCGTACGTCGACTCGTCCGTCAGACATGGCTGTTTGTTGTGGAGTCCCTGCTCGTCGATCCACTTGTGATTGTAAGCGTTCTCCCAGCCCGCCATCTGATATGCGTAGCTGTGAGCGTGTATGTAGAGCGTTCCGACGCCGCCGCCGTAGTCGCGGCTTGACGCGCCGCGCGAGCCGCTGCCGTCGACCGCGTTCAGCCTCAGATAGGAGAAGTTGTCGCCGTTCGTCGTGTCGTCGCTGACCGCGCGGTAGACGATCTGAGGTATCTCTACGTCTTCGAATCCGTCCGGCGTGTCGACTCTTTCCGCCTCGTAAACGTATACGACGTCCTCGTCGAGGAACCTGTAGCCGACGAACTGTTCGAGAAAGTAGTATGTCGCGTAGAGCGCGCCGCGCATTCCGCCGCAAAGGAGCGTCACGTCGCCGTCCACCGTCACGCGGTAGCCGTCCGTGCCGAGGTCGTACGCGCCTTCGGCGTCGTACCGGTACTCGATGACGTAGCCCTGCGATGCCGACCTGTCGGTGATCGTGTTGAGCTTTATCCCGCACGCCCTGCGCACGCGGTCCGAAAGGATCGACGCGGAATTCTTCACGCACCTGTCGGCGTCCTCCGGGATCAGGATATCGTATCTCGAAATATTCCGTCCGCCGAAGGAGACGACCCCCACGCGGTATTTCCCGTCCGCGTTGTTCGTCTCCGGCTCTTCGTCCCCCGCGAGAACGCGGCGAAGATACAAGACGTCCTTCATGTTGACCGCTCCGTCGCCGTTACAGTCGGCAGCGAGCAGGTCGATCTCTTTCGATTCCACCGCTCCACCGACGAGCCGGCGCAGAAGGAGCACGTCCTTCATGTTCACGACTCCGTCGTCGTTGCAGTCGCACGGCGCGTAGCCGTGTACGCCGTCGGACGTCGCCGCACTCGACTGTGCGACGAGCGCGGACGATAAAGTCATGATCGCCAATACGATAGCTATAAATCTTTTCATATTCTGTCTCCGGTAAATTAAAGCTTCCTGCTCCGCAGGAAATTTAGCTGCGCGTCAGCGCAATTTAGCTCGCCGCCCTTTTGCGGCGAATTTAGCTGCGCGCCGCGAAGCGCGCGCAATTTAGCTTCTTTCCCCCGTATACCCGGGCAAGATCCACGTCATCGTGTCTCTTATATCGGAAGGGCTTTTCGGCATATTGTCCATACCGCCGCGGCCTTTTGAAAAGACCGCCGCGCGGTACCCGTCGTCGCGGACTCCCTCAAGGTATCCGCGCTCGTCGAAGTATCTGTAGAGCCACTCGTAGCGGCGGGAATACTCTTCCCTCGCCGACGCGTCTCCGTTCACGAAGTCGCGCTCATAAGTCGCCGACAGACCGAGGAAGTGCGCGTGGACGGCGAGGCCTTCCACCCTCTCCCGGCACTCGCCGCTCCCCGCTTCCGCGATCGCCCCGTCGAAGAGCTGACAGACGCGAGCGTACTGCGAGGCAAAATAATCCTTGTCGTACATATCCCACGCCCAGTCGAAGTTGTTCGTCCAGCACCCCTTGAGGTCGCCGGTGCGATCTGCGATATAAAGGTATTCCTTGATATTCTCCCAGCCGCCGCCGTAATAGATCATCAGGAACTCGTCGAGGTAGCCCTCGAACTCCTCCTCGCTCATCTCGGGATCCCACAGCATGCGGGAGGCGAGATAGTCCTTCAGGTACTCGAACGAGTAGAGTCCTCCGCCGCCCTCGAAGTAGACGCCGGACGCGCCCGAATCCGCGACGAACTTTATGTCGTTGTAGATATTGAACACGTTCGGAGCGGGGGTCGCGAAGTAGCCGTAGGAGCAGGAGTAGTACCAGATGTGGAGGTTGTCGGTCAGCTCGCTCCACTCGAGGAAGTACGCGATGTCGTCGACGTTTGAGGACGGAGTCGTCGAGCCGTCCCACGCGGTGTTGGGCAGACGGCGGTTGCCGCCCGCCGCCTCGCACTCGTCGACGCGGTCGTAAGTGTGGTTGTTGCATCCGCCGATACAGAAGCATACGGTCACGTCGTCCTCCGGACGGGTGTACTTCGGAGGCTTTCTCGCGTCCCAGTAGGCGATCGTGTAAACGCCGACTCCGGGGATCAGTTCCCTCTGCGCCGCCGCGACGCGGTTCGAAAGACGGAAAACAGTGCCCGCGATCGAGCCCTCCTCCTCGTAGATCGCCTTGCAGTCGGGGCAGGTGCAGAACGCCGTGTTGTCGTTCGGAGAACAGCATATCGTCGTGAAATGGACTCCGGCCTCTCCTCCGCGCTCCGTGCGTTCTTTATAAAGCATATAGTTCAGAGCCATGATATGCCTGAACGTCACGTCGGACGTGAGGCACGGCTGCGTAGCTGCAAGTCTGTACTGCTCGGCGAGCGCGATGTGCTCCGGGGTGTTGTAGGCGTAAGTTCTGTAGACCTCCTTCGCCTCCTCGGAGTCGAGATCGGTGATCCTGTATTCGTCGAGCTTCATCCCGACCGCCTCCTGATACTCGTAGGAGTGGCCGTGTATGTATAGGTTCCCGACTCCCCCGCCGTACCGTCTGTCGGCGCAGTAGTGAGAGCCGTTGCCGTCGACGGCGTTCAGACGGAGGACTGCGAAATCGTCCTCCTTCATCGCCGTGTCGCTGACCGCGCGGTAGACGAATTTCGGCACCTCGACGTCGTCAAATCCGTCGGGCGTGTCGACCCTGTCCGCTTCGTACAGATACTCGACGCTGTTGTCGAGGAATCTGTAGCCGACGAACTTTTCGAGGAAATAGTAAGTCGCGTAGAGCGCGCCTCGCGGCGCGCCGCAGACCATCGTCACGTCGCCGTCGACCGTCACGCGGTAGCCGTCGGCTCCCAGCCCGTACTCGTCCGCATTATCGTATCCGTATTCTATGACGTAGCCGTGGGCGTCCGCTCTGTCGTCGATTATATTCAGTTTTATCCCGCAAGCCGCGGAGATCTTCTTTTGAAGTACGCCCGATGAGTGTTTCATACACTCGTCAGCGTCCTCCGGGATCAGTATATCGTATCTTGAAATATTCCGTCCGCCGAATGAGACGGCTCCGACGCGGTATTTTCCGTCCGCGTTGTTCGCCTCGGGCTCCTCGTCCCCCGCGATAACACGGCGAAGATACAAAACGTCCTTCATGTTCACCGCTCCGTCGCCGTTACAGTCGGCGGCGAGAAGGTCGACGTCCTTCGCCTCCGCCGCGCCTCCGACGAGCCGCCGCAGAAGGAGCACGTCCTTCATGTTCACGACCCCGTCGTCGTTGCAGTCGCACGGCACGTAGCCGTGAACGCCGTCGGACGTCGCGGCGTATGACGGCGCGGCGAGCGCGGCCGTAAAAATAATGACGGTTAAAATGAGAGATATAACTTTTTTCATATTATTATAATAAGTATTCGCCGTTTCCTTGCGTGTTTTATTCCGTTCAGTCGTACCTCGTTCCGGTGAAGTCGTCGAATATCCACGTCATCGGGTCGCGCACGTCGTCGGGGCTCTCGGGGAAGTTGTCAAGGCCCGCACGTCCGTTCTGGAAGTCGGTGCACTTGTAGCCGTCCTCGCGCTCGCCCTCGATATAACCGTTTTCGTTCAGGTAGTTCCAGAGGTAGGTGTACCTCTCTTTGTAGCGCTGATTCGAAGACTCGTCCTCGTTCACCATGTCGCGCTCGTAGGTCGCGGACAGACCGAGGAAGTACATATGGATCGACGCCTCCTCGATGCGCGCCTTCTGTTCGGGGTCGTCGGTCGCGTCGTACGCCGCCTTAAAGAGCTCGACCATGTGATCGAAATTCTCCGCGAAGTACTCCTTCGAGTACATATCCCACGGCCAGTCGAAGTTGTTCAGCCAGCATCCGGCCTCGTCTCCCGCCTTGTTCTGAAGATCGATATATTCCCTTATGTTCTTCCAGCCGTCGCCGTAGTATATCATGAGGAACTCGTTCATGTGCTCCTCGAACTCCTCTTCCTTCATGAAGGGATCCCACATCATCTTCGCCGCGAGATAGCCGCGCAGATTCTCGAAGGTGTACCCACGCGAGGAGCCCTCGCAGTACATACCGCGCGCTCCGCTCTCCGCGACGTATCTGAAGTCGTTGTAGATGTTGAATATGTTGGGAGACGGCGAGATGAAGTAGTTGAAGTTCGTCGCGTAGTACCAGAAATAGAGGTTGTTCGTCAGCTCGCACCATCTGTTCCAGCAGTCTATGTCGTATACGTTGGAGATCGGAAAGTCAGGCTTTACGGGTCTTGCGTGCTCCGAGTCCCAGACGAGGAACGGATAGCGGTCGTTGCCTCCCGCCGCCTCGCACTCCTCAACGTGGTCGTACGTGTGGTTGTTGCACCCGCCGATGCAGAACGCGACGCAGACCTTTTCGTCGGGGCGAGTCACCGCCGGCGGATTTCTCGCGTCCCAGTAGGCGATCGTGAAGATACCGATATCGGGATCGATCTCGCTCATCGCCTCGGCGACGCGGTTGGAGAGACGGAAGACCGCGCCCGCGATACTTCCCTCCTCGTTGTATACCTTCTTGCATTCGTCGCAGCGGCAGAAATCCGTGTTGTCGTTCGGAGAGCAGGAGAACATCGTGTAGTCGTGTCCGACCTTCTCCCCGCGCTCCGTGCGCTCCTTGTAGAGAAGATAGTTGAACGCCATGATGTGGCGGAAGGTGTCCTCCGACGTCAGACACGGCTGAGTCGAGCCGAGGTTCAGCGCCTCGCGCTCCGGCGTGTTGTAGCCGTAGACCTTGAAGACCTCCATCGCCTCGGGCGAGTCGAGATCGGTTATGCCCTTCTCGTCGAGCATCATGCCGACCGCCTCCTGATATTCGTAGGAGTGTCCGTGCAGATAGAGGTTTCCGACGCCGCCGCCGTACTTCGGATCGACCGTCGCGCGGCTTCCCTGCGCGTCGACTCCGTTGAGTCTCAGCGCGGCGAAATCGGTCTCGGTCGTGCCGATCTCGTTGAGAGCGCGGTACTCGAATCCGGGAACTTCCGTGTCCTCAAAGCCGGGTGTGACGTCGAATCTTCCCTTCTCGTAAAGGTACTCCACGTCGTCCGTCAGGAATCTGTAGCCGCAGAACTTCTCGAGGAAATAATACGTTGCGTAGAGCGCGCCGCGCTTCGCGCCGCACGTGAGCGTAACGTCCCCCGCTTCCGACACGGAAACGTGATACCCCTCGTCGCCGAGAGAATATTCGTTCTTCGTATCGAGCTTGTACTCTATCGTCCTGCCGTCCGTACCGTCCGCCGCGATACCGAGATTTGTGCCGCAGGAGGAATCGATATATTTCTTCAGCACTTCGGCGGCGTACTTCACAGACTCGTCCGCCCCCTCGGGGATAACGATCGTGTAGTCCTCAGCCCCGATCTTTGCCGTATTTTCCTCTTCTCCGGTCACGTCGCCGTCACCGCCTTTTCCGCACGACGAAAACACCGCCGCGATCATTATAAATGCAATTAAAAGTGATATGATTCTTTTCATTTTTTGTCCTTTATTAACGCCGTCTGTTTACCATCCGGCTACACCTCATCAGTCACGCAAGCGTGACAGCTTCCGACTCTGCGGGAAGCCTTTTTTTGCCTTCCCCTTGAGGGGAAGGTGGGCGGCTTTGCCGCTCGGATGAGGTGTAGCCGCCGCGTTGGCGGCGGCGTTATATCAGTTAACTCTACTTCCCGTAAAGTCCGTAAATATCCACCTCAT